>JAYUKQ010000037.1:0-17443 GCA_043764315.1 bacterium
TGATTCATATTATTTGTTTTGGTTAATACTCAAAAGCTAACATATCGACAGTTGAGTTGTCAATAACCTTGCATTTGCTTAAAAAGTAATTTTTGGATAAGATTAGTTAAAAATATAAAAAATGGCTGAAAAAATAAGCAAATTAATTGACAATCTAGAATTTTGCAAACCAGCTGGTTGGAGTTGGTCAAGTTTTACTTTACTCATTGCCGCATCTCCCGCTAGTGCAATTGCTGTATTATCCAATCTAGCAGCTGAAAAAATTACTTTTCCAACACAGGTAGGATTTTTGGATTTGGAATCGAAATTCAAGGCTAATCAAAAAATTCAAAATGCTCAAGCAGCAATTGAACAAAAAATCATTACGATCAAAAACCTTGCGATGCAAATTGAAGCACAGCCAAATATTAGTCCTAAGAACCTGACAATTAGAAAAAGCAATCCAATCCACGTTGAATACCAAAACCCAAACCGACTACAAGGACAGTTATATGCCCAGCGAGATCAACTACAACCACTACTCACAAACTTACAAAACGTTATATCATCAGAATTACCCAACAGTAGAGATAGAACTAACTATATAGAATTTTTGAATATAGCTAAAACGAATATAAGAACTATGGAGTCAATTGACTTAGTCAAATATTTTAATGACAAAGTATCCCTAACCACATCAAGAGGAACTGCTTCAGTTAGTCAACAAAGTTCTCAACACGGCAAAGGAAGGAGCAATTTAAGACTAATACCTAACAAAAAAACTGAATTAATAAATGCAACAATGATAGCGTTGGGAACTTTGGTAAGCTATAATCCTAATAATCCATCACTTCAAGGTGTTATGTTGGAATCGTTAGGTAATGAAGGTAATTCCACAGCCGTTGCAATTCAAGAAGTTAGATCTCAAATATACCAACCAATACTTACAGCTATTGACAACTTAGTACCCAAAACCCCTCAAAACAAAGATCAAAAAGTTGGCTTACCAATGACTAACGATCCAAAATTTGGTTCTAATGCACAACAACTTGTAATTATAGGAATGGACAATTATTCACAATATATTCAATCTAACCCAAATAATAGTTACGTACCAAATGATATGCCAATATCAATAACAGGTAAAGAACGTACTAAAAAGCCAATTATACTAGCCCAACCCACAGGAATAGAAAATAGTCCTACAATAGAAAATTTGTCACCAAAAGTTGCAGAAAAGTTTTTTGAAAATCCATACGAAGTAATGACTATAATAAAAAATAATCAAGGTGTTACACCAAGAATTAGTTTGGATCGGTTAGGCAATGGAGTATTCATCAAAAATTGGAAAAAACTTGCAGAAGTGGTAGACTATAATTTTTCAAAAAACCCAGAAAAAATAGGCATTAACTCTAATATAGCTCAACATCTCAACATGAAAGCTGCAACTCAAATGGGAAACAGTCTATACATACCAATCCAATTAGGTAGACAAAGTGAAGTCAAAGACATTCTAGTTAGTCAATCAAAACTAGACTTTAATAATTGGACATCAAGACAAACCACTCAAAAGCAAACATTTATCCCAAAAGACAGAATAACAATAGAAAATGTACGAATCGGTACAACCCAGAATTACGAAACCAAGTTAACCATAGTTGGTCAGTCAAATATTGATTTACAAAAGTTAAAAAATTATCTACTCGCAGAGACCAAAGACGATTTTAGTCTAGAATTTGATAAGTCTACTGGCAATATAATATTCACACTTATCAACACCGAAGGAACTAAAAATCTAATTAGTAGTATCAAAAATATAGGTTTACCTTTTACACCACTTCCAACTATAACCAGCAATCTCGATACACTAGATCCATCTATAGTTATACCAAGTTATAGCGACAAAAATGGTAGTTGGACTACGAATCCAGTTTTGATAAACTCAATACCAACTGTCAATCGGCAAAGTATCCAAGACAAATTAGATTACATTAAAAAAACAGAACCAAATGTCAAACCATTTGCAGTAGAAGTATTAATTGGTGGTGGAGACAATATTTTACCGCAATTTGATAATACTTTTGCCAGAATATATATTAAAGGTGATAATAATACAAACAATAATATATCTGCAACACAAGAACTAGGACATATCAAAGTTACAACCAATCTTAGTAGCAACCAAAAGGCTTTTGTAGTATACACACCTATGCAATCAGAAGGTGAAACTACAGTTCCAAGCGAATTAATTGGGTCAGAATTAGCTGATCAAACCGTAGACAACACTCAAGAACAAATTGATTTTGAAAACAAAAAAATAGAACATTTGCCAGAATCTATCAAAGCCAAAATCTCAAATTGGAAATCTCGAGTAGAAAATATTACTTCAGAAGATCAAGACAAAGAAATCCCAACGGAAATTCAACTAAAAAAAGTTGTAGAAGAAATAAGACAATATGTTGATACTAACAATATATATGGCAAAAGTTCATCGATTAATAATAGTCTTAAAAAAACTAACGGTACAGTAGACCAAATGTTAATACTATTGACTAACAATATGGAATCTCCACGCAAAGAGCCAATAAGTTGTGAAACAGCCAACTTCATATTGCAAAGTATATTGAATATAGTAGGATTCGAAGCTTATCAATATTCTGGTTATCTAGATGGCAATGATGATGGACAATTTACGGCTGATGAAGCTCATGCTTGGGTTAAAGCTTCGGTTAGATCAGATACAGGTAAAACTCCATTATTTATAGTAGATGCAACACCTAGTCGAAAAGTGCAAATCCAAGAATTAGAATCCAATCCGATAATTGCAACTTTAACTTTGATTGGTGGTGGAGGATTACTAGCGATCAAACTAAAAAGAAAAAAGAAAAAAGAATCTGTCATATTCAACCAACCTTCCAAAATAACCAAACCTTATCAAAGTCAATTAACAACCTCAAATAAACCCAAAACTATGAAACTATCAAAAATTCCGGAGACTATAATAAAAGCAACAAAAGCACGAGTCGAAGAATGGCAAAATCGTGATATTGAGAGTACTTCATTTAATGATGATCAAATTAATTTACTTTATAGCTATACACTATGGACGCAATACGGTGGAGAATCCAAATTTAATGTCGAATCTGATTCGAATGCAAGAAACCAATCCAGACAAAAAAAGCTAACATTAATCAAGGCTAAATCAAACTTAGTGCATAAAGAGTTAACTAACCTAGAAAGTAATTTGTATAAAAAGCTTATAGAGCTTGGTCTTGAAAGTAACCAAAATATTCAAAAAGATATTGAAACACTTAGAAGTATTGGAATTAGAGTTATCAAGAAAAATTAAGAAAAGAGAGAGTTGAGTCGTGAAAAAGTAAAAAGAGCAAACTGAATGAGGTTTGATTTGATAATTAACCAAATAAATATAAGTTGACGAAATAGATTAGTTTGGGTTGATTTTGGAAGTAAAACAATTATTATTATGTTATTTTTGAGATCTTGGCTGGAGGAATATATCGACCTTAGCACACAGACAGACCAGCAACTTAGTGATTTGATGTCACTCAAGTCAGGCGAATGCGAATCAGTCCAAACCATTACAGATTACTTCGGCGGCAAAGTCTTAGTCGGCAGAATTGAAAACTTGAAGAAGCACCCAGAAGCTGATCGACTCAATATTTTTGACGTTAATCTTGGCGGTTCAAATGGTAAATCCAAAGTTCAAATTGTATCAGCCGCTCCAAATGCAAGAGATGGTTTGATTTGTCCAGTTGCAATTGACGGTGCCAAATTACCTTATCTTACTGTTGTTCCCCGCAAAATGAGAGGTTTGGAATCTCAAGGTATGTGTTGTGGTAAGTCTGAATTAGCTCTTGAAACTGAATTTAGTGACGGACTATGGGAATTGAATAATATTTTGAATGAAAGTCATTTGGGTCAATCAATTTGCGAAGCAGTACCTGATCTTTTTCCAAGTCAAACTGTTTTTGAGATTAAGTATCTTCAAGACAAATTATCCAGTTGTGCCAATCACTTAGGCTTAGCTATAGAACTTGCTCGCTGTCTACAACAACCTGAATTACTCCGAGGTCTAGCTCAATCTATCTGGGAAGAAAAAGACTTTTGGTCAGAATCGATCAACCAAATTCAACCAGCTCAAAGACAAATTCAACTTACAGACAATACCAAACAAAATAATATCTACAACTTATTCTCAATTGAGCTTCAAAAAGAATATACACTCGATCATAATTGGCAATTACGATTGTTCCTAACTGGCAAAAACTTAATTGGCGGCTTGGCTGATCTTTCTAATTATTTTTTGTTTGATTTTGGACAACCGAATCACTTTTTTTCTGGTAATAAGATTGAATCCAATAATTGGTCTTTTGATAAACTCAAAACTGAAACTAGCTTTAATGGTCTAGGTAATTTTAAAAAAGCTAATTTGCCCAAAGGTTTGACTGTTATGCAAACTGAAACGAAAGGTGAAATCAAAAGTCAAATTCTAATTGTACCTGGAGTTACTGGCTCTGAAAGCACCAAAGTAGAAAATTCTGACACACAGGCTTTGGTTGAAATTACTAACTTCCCAGCTGAACTTGTGGCACGCAATTCTTTTGCTATTAATTACAGATCTGACTCGGCTAAGTTCTTTGCTTCGGGTGTAGAAGCTCAATTGCAATTGGTTTTTTTGACCAAGTTAATGACGATTAATGGTATTAAAGTTACTCATTCACTACTGTGGAATCAAGGTCAAGTTTTTGACAATATCAACAGTTGGCTATCTAATTTTCCAACAAAAAAAGAAGTTACTTTGAATCTTAACTACATTGCTAGCCGTCTGGATAATCGAAACTTAGAATACTGGCAACCAATTATTTTGGATAAACTTAATCTACTAGGCAAAGTAACCAGCTACAATCAACAAATAACCTTAACTCCAGAACCTTTTTATTCCAAAATTGCTACCAATGAAGATGTTTTATTTGAATTATCCAAGTTAGTTGGTTTTGAAAATTTGAATCCAGATTATTTGACTTTTGCTGCTAATAGTCGAACCAGAGATTACCAAAAAACCTTAAGCGGACTCAAAAATCACTGTATCAATTTTGGTTTTAAGGAAGTCTTAACTAGACCTTTTTTGCCTGAAGATAAGTTACTTTCAAGTCTAATTGGTCAAAATCAAGTTGCCCTCAAAGCACTCTCTAGTCAACGAGCTGATGAACCATTTTTGAGAGATTCACTTTTTAGTTCACTTATGCAAGTTGCAAGTAAAAATATTCAACTTGGACAGAAAGAAATTAATATTTTTGAACTGACTAGATTATACACCCACCAAGAAACTATACCCAATCAATTCAGCCAATTAATTGATACTGGTAACACTTACGAGAATTGGTCACTTGCAACCGTTTCTACAAGTCAAGATCCATATCATCTAACTTCATTTGTTAATTCTTTACTAAGCAAGATTGGTCTAAAAGCTGAAACTGAACCAACTGAACTCCAAACTGAACTTGGACAAACTACAATTTATGCGGCTCAAAACAAAATCAAAATAGAGTTAACTCAAATTAGTAATAAGTTCAAAAAAATCTTTGAAATTCCACTTTCCAAAAAAATCTGGTTTGTTAACATCAGCTTTATTCCGCAAGACATTAATTTGAATCCGTATCAAGTTTATCAAGATCAAAGCCAATTCCCAAGCATCAAACGATCAATTTCGTGGATTATAGAAAATCAAATTACCTGGCAATCAATCAAAAACCAATTGCAATCAATTAAAGCTGACTTTAAAGTTAACATAACACCAGTTGAAAGATTTGCTCAAGATCAAGATAGTAACATTTTGAATCTGAATTTGACGTTTACTTCATATAATCAAACCTTGACTGGACAAAGGATAGACTCATGGTTGGAATCAGCAATTACCGAATGTCAAAAACTTGGTAAAATACAAACTAGATGAAAGTTATAGTGTATCCAAAATTGACAAAAAATCCAAAACTATTCACAAATCTTGAGCGTTTTAAATATTATTATTACCAATAAATACAAAGTATATGATAGGTTCAACAACCAATTCGCAACATAAGTCAATTGTACTTAGCGATGAAACACAAATTAACAATGTCGATGACGCAATTCGTTTTATGGACATGGCAGAAGAAAAAATTTCTAGTAGCGTTCTTGACTTTGAAGAGGAGTATGACTTAAGACAATGCATGTCCGAGGTTGAAGAATATTTGGCTGACACATTACCAATAGAAGCTGCCAAAATGATCGAATTAGCCAAAGGCAAAATTAGTTCTAATTACAGTTTGAGAACTAGCTTCTCTCGAATATTGCAATGGATGTCTAATTATTGTCCAGAATCAATTAGTTTGTTACCAGATTACGAATAAGTAATTCTATTCAAATTAAAAGTAATTACCAAAAAGCAAAAATGTAATCCTTTAATTGGGGATTTTTTGGTGTCTAAGAAGTAATTCAGAAGCTAACTTTATACCCATTTCACTAACTACAGTTCAAAGTTAATTGGCACCAAATTACCCCTTGTTAAGGGCACGAAATGAATAGAGTTTTTTCGGAATTGGGAATACGCAAGTATTATTTTTAGTGAAAGGAGTATAAACAACACTATCTATCCTTAGGTATATTCAAATATTCAACAGTGTACTTCATCATCTCCACAAAGAATGGAGAAAGCGTGTCAGTTGCAAAGTTATTAACAACTCCCGGTCTTGGCTCCGCTAGCTTAATTAAAACAATATAACGATTGGTCGGATTAGTGTTGAAACCAATCAAAGTATGATCATAGATTCCACGATTAGTATTACAAGTTTGATCACAAGGTGAAGTTTTGCCATTGTCTAATTCAATTGGTCTCGAAACTTGAGCTGTACCAGACTTAATGGCAATTTTGTGACCAGCTACAACAGCTTTGTTGACTCCGTTAGCTTGAAAACCTTCATCGGCAGTGGCAACCATATAATCCACAACTTTGTCGGCAACATTCTTACTAAAAACTTGATTAGACGAATTCTCTGGTTTTAGATTATCGGGCAAACAATCATGTTGAAAACTAGCACACTTAACTTTATCAACTACAACTGGATTAACCATACTTCCACCGTTGGCTAGTGCTGAATAAGCTTTGACTAGTTGTAATGCGGGAATTGAAAAACCTTGCCCAACACCTTTGGCAGCAAAGCAATAGATACAGTCCTTATCAGTATAAAAAGAATCAACATTACCGTTAGTGTCACCAGGAATATTAATAGCTCCACGTCCAGCTCCAAACTCTAATTTATCCACAAAGAATTGCCTCATGTTTTTGGTACCAATTTTGTCTACAATATCAGCAATACCAGTATTGATAGAATCTCTAAGAATTTCTTTGATACCAATTTGACCGAATTTTTTCCAAGTGCGACTACTAGCATTTTTGAAATAGAGAGTACCATTGCCATCTTTGTAAGGTTTTCCTCTTTCATCATAATCTTCAAACTTATAATTTTGAGAAACACCAGGGTAGCGTTGATCTTCAGTGAACCCCTGCCCAACTTGTAGACCAACAGCCACAGTCAACGGTTTGATAACCGAACCAACTTCATAATCATTACTGGTACAACTATTACGAAAAGAATTAGGATTGTTCTTGTAATAATAAGAGTAATAATTCGGATCAAAAGAAGGATACGAAGCTAGTGCCATAATCTTACCAGTAGCAGCTTCAGTCACTAGCACACAGCCATCTCGAGGTGCACCATTACCGTTGGTATTAGCTTTGACAGCCTCTTCAAGAACCGATTCAGCTTTTTTTTGAATATTACGGTCGACAGTTAAGTGTATATTAGCACCATCGATAACACTATTTTGTTTCAACTTATCTGGGTTGGTAAGATCCTGATTGCCGATTTTGCGACCATTGAGACCACCTAGAATTGAGCAATACTTTTCCTCGACTCCACGATCACCGACTTGATAACCAGCAGTAGAATCTGTACCGCGAATTTGGTTCTGATTAACCATTTGAGAACAACCCGAACGCTTACTAGCTTCTACATAGTCCATATTAAATCTTGGTGTATAACCTATAGTTTGAGCCAAAAGCTTACCCTCTGGATAGATTCTAACATTAGCCTCCTCCACACCAAGCCATAGACTAAAACCATATTGACGATCTATTTCTCTGTCTTGTTTGAGAGTTTCTACAGCTAATTTTTGCTCTTCAGTAGTTTCTTTTTGAAGAATAGCGTAGCGATTAGGTTTGGGTTTTTTGATTTCATTCTCGAATTTTTGAAATACTTCTGTAAGTGATATGTTGGTTCTAGCAGCAACCAATTCAGCCACTTGTTGTAAATTTTGGTAACGTTGAGCTTTGAGAGTGGACGGATCAAAAGTAATATTGTAACGAACTTGATTAGCAGTTAATGGAATGTCATTACGATTTTGAGCAAGATCACGCATAAGAATATTACCCCGCTTAGCTCCAATTATTTCGTAAACAAGTGGTTGATTGGTTCGGGAATTAGGCGTAAATATCTGACCATTACCAAGAACTTGCAAGTTCAAAAGGTTCAAAATTATAACCACCACAAGGAATCCAGAAATAAAATAAATACTATGTTCACGATTACTAAACCATTTGATGAGAGCATTTTGCTTTTCTTCTACGATCGGTTTGAAAGGTTTTATCCAAAAAAACATAACTGATAGAATCATCTTTATTACATGGCAAAAAAATCCAAAACCTACCAAAAAATACTTCCAAATAGAATTTGTTTCATTGTTATCTAGCTTAGTTCTTGCAATATTAGATCGAGATGAATTGTTACCACTTGCAAAGTTCAGAGGATTGGGAATATTTTTGATGAAGTCAAACTTAGAATCTGATTTAAGTTTTTGTATTGATAGTTTTTTGTATTCTCGTAGCATTGCGGCGAATTAAGTAAAAAGTTGATGTTAATAAAAATTTTAACAAAATATGCCCGTATTAGACTTTAACACAGACAAAACTGTCAAGGTAATTTTGACCATGCAACTTACTCACACTTTGGTTCTATAGTTTATCTTCATAATTATCAAAAGTATCAATTAGTACTTTGGCAACGGAAGTATTACTACTCAAATCCATTGGTAAAACTTCAAACGTTTATTTTTTGTTTTCAAGATCAAAATAATATCTAGTAAATCCTTTCTAGTAAGTACAAATAAACATTGTTAGTCTAATTTTGCGACCTTTTACTTTGTACCAAAACTGGTCAAATCTCTAATTGAAGTATTTTTTGGTTACTCCACTTGGAATAGAAATATTACTTAGCAATCTTACGATTCGATAATCTTCACGCTCGATAGCTTGAGCGTACAATTCCATCAAATTGTCCTGACCTCCAGATTCCACATAAAGATTAAAAATTGCAAATAACTTATCTTGCCTTGGAATAGTTTTGGTGTATTCATAACTTGAATCAAACCATTCGTTGATCATTCTATCAGTAATTTGATCGATAATTTTTGGATCAATTGGTTTATTATTAACTCGATTAACTCGATCACAATTTTTTTTGACCAAACTATTTTGGGTATTTAGTTTTGGCTTATTGTTATATATAGCTAACCCCGATATTGCTATCAAGATTAGAATAATACTTGTTATAATTGTTAGTTTTTTGGTCACAGAAATAGTCTTATTTGCACTTTGGTTCGTAGCTGTTATTAAGCTCATGCACGCCACCTACTCTTACTTTTGAAGTTTTGGAATTATAGTCTCTATATACTTCTAATGTGTAATTTTTTTTATCTAATTCAAAGTAATAATAATTAGGTCAACCAGAATAATCAAAATTACAACCCTTTGGTTCAATTTTTTTACCTGCTAATCTTGACCAAGTTATTTCAAAGTTTTGATCAAACCATTCTGCCTTAGTATTTCCCCCTAAGAGATCTATTTCAGATAATAGTTTGGCTATTCTTTTATCTTTACATTCCAGTGCTTTGATATATATCTGTAATAAGTTTTTTTCAAAATTTGTTTCTGGGTAAAGATTGTTAATAGCAAATTTTTTGTCTGCTAGTGGAATTTTGTCATGATATTCAAGACCTTGTGTAAAATATTCTTTGATTGTTTGATCAGAAATACTTTGATTAACAGCTTTGGAACTGAGCTTGTTGATAATAATGCAATCAGGTTGTAAGTTAGTTTGTGAATTATTTTGTGTTTCTTGGGTTATTTTTTTGAAGTATCTTTTATTTACAAACAACCCCAATACAATAGTTGAGGTTGAAATTGCAATAACTATAAATAATAGTTTTTTGTTTTTGAGTGTCATAGAATTATAAGCTTAATCCAACATAATTAGCATTAGAATAATAAGGATCAGTTTTTATACTATAAAAATTTTTATTTAAATTATCACTAGTATGATAACTAAGTTTAGGTTGCCAACCGAATTGACCATCCCAATACCAATCTGTAATTATCATTGTGTGATTAAAGCTACTATCAAAACTACCACCTTGCATTGCCATGTACACAACATCACCATTAGTTAATCTACCATTATGAAATATGCTTTCCCATAAATTCTGATATCCATTAGCTTGACCATACCAATAGTAATAATCGCTGGTGTACCACTGTGATTTCATGTAATTTTTATACTTAGAATCAGATTTTGGGTTTTGGTTAGATAGGCTTTTGTATTCTCGAGGCATTGTTAATAAGTTATTTAGAAAGGTTAAAGTCAATTATATTTTGACCAAATATGGTCTTATTAGACTTTACATCAGCCAAAAATGTCAAGGTTGTACAAGCTATTACAAAGTTACAATTCCGTATTCTAATCTAATTTGATTGATGGTTTTGTTTATATATAATTCTTCCTCAAAATACTGCCACTTTTTAGTCATTAACTTAGATTGCTTCTTGATCAGTTTTCTAATTTTTATAAATTCCAAAATATGCGTAATTGCATAACCGAATAAATTAGTTGGCAAAACAAGCGACCTCAAATTTTTATTTGTTAAATATTTAAAACTATCTTTTGGATTAATGTTAGTATCAGAACCAAAACTATTCCAAGTTTGTACCATGAACTCACCCATATAACTTGTGTCACAACCAAAAATTAGATGAGAAATGTCGTGAGATTTGATCAAATTTCTAACTTCAACTTGATCAAAATTATACCAAGGTGTGAATTGTGGGTTGATTTTGTAATGTTCATCAAGTGCTTGACTAAGAGTTAAGTTATTAATCAGGTTAGTGTAAAAAGTTGAAAAATGAGTTGAGGTCATAGCATTATTTGATTCTTATAGGTTTGAACATTCTTACAGTGAATGAGTTTGTACAATTCTGTCAAAAACTCTTTTTCAAATTAATTTTAATTTTACATTATGTAATTAACCTTTTAAAGTTAGGAGTATGACCAACAATCCTTTTCAACTTGTTTCCAAGTACAGTCCAGCTGGCGACCAGCCTAAGGTTATCAAGGCAATTAACGAATCTCTCAAAGCTGGCAATAGAGAGCAAACTATCATGGGAGTAACTGGTTCTGGAAAGACTTTTATGATGGCAAGTATCGTGAACGAACTCCAAAAACCAACTCTGGTAATTGCTCACAACAAAACCCTAGCCGCTCAATTAGCCGAAGAATTTAAGCTATTTTTTCCCCATAATGCCGTTCACTATTTTGTTTCGTATTATGACTATTACCAACCAGAGAGTTACTTGCCACGCTCGGATACTTTTATCGAAAAACAAACTCAAATCAATGAAGAAATTGAACGACTACGAAACGCTACAACCCAAAGCCTTTTGACCCGCAAAGACGTATTAATTGTGGCTTCTGTAAGCTGCATATACGGTCTTGGTAATCCAGAAGATTTTGAGTCTCTCAAGATAGAGTTCAAACTTGGTGAAAAGTACAAAATGGACAAAATCAGCCGTCGACTTGTAGATTTACAGTTCACTCGAACCAACCTAGATCTCAAAAGAGGGTATTACAGAATCAAAGGTGATATAATGGAAATTTACCCAGTAAGCGAAGATGGATTGGCTTATAGACTAAGTTTTTTTGGTGATGATCTGGAGGAGATTGAAAAATTCAACGTTGTTACTAACCAAGTTGTAGAAGATTTTAATCACGGTAACCAAACTCGACTAACCACTTGTACTATTTTTCCAGCCAAGCAATATGTTACCACCAAGGAAAAAATTAATCGAGCCATTACTAACATCGAAAAAGACATGGAATTCCAAGTCAAATTATTTGAGTCACAAGGTAAATTACTCCAAGCTCAACGGATCAAAGATAGAACCAGCACAGATATAGAAATGCTTCAAGAAATGGGATTTTGTAGTGGAATAGAGAATTATTCTAATTACTTTGATGGACGAGTTGATGGGCAGCCGCCAACTACACTACTAGATTATTTTGCCGCTGACGCACTGTGCTTCATTGATGAAAGTCATATTACCTTGCCACAGATTGGCGCTATGTACGCTGGTGACAGATCCCGCAAAGAAACATTAGTTGAGTATGGATTCCGCTTACCGTCAGCTCTCAACAATCGCCCACTCAAGAAAAAAGAGTTTTTTGAAGCTGTTAATCAAATGATCTATGTATCAGCAACCCCAGCTGAATGGGAAAAAGGCTATGGTGAATTCGAGGTGTAGTATTAGGAGTCAATCAAATTACCAAGTTTATTTTCAAAATGACAGTAGTTTTGGAATAAGATTAAAATAACTATTATCAATTAATACGTTTCGAGTTGCAAAATGTGCGTTACTATATTGTATAGAAAATTGTATAGAAAATTAAAACTGCCTTTTAAACAATTTTTGTCTTGTAATCTTCACAAATTTGGTCAATAAAGTCTTTGGATTGTTTAACAAAAAAATCACCCAAATTATCCTTGTTTTTTCTTACAAATTCATTATAGATTCTTGTAAAATCTGCACAAATTTCGTTTTCACTAATTGTTGAACTCAAACTCTTCATCTTAACTTGGAGTTTTTTGCCATTGGAATGGTTATCTACAAAATCAAATAACGAATCAATTTTATTTTCAAACTCTTCAATTTTAGTTTCTAACTCTAATTCTTCCTGATTACGCTTGGCTATAATACTCAAAATATTATATCGGTAATTTTTACCTTCGTTTAAGGCTTTTTTCTTTGCTTCGTCAGAATTTTCAACACCTGATTTTATATCTACAAATCCAATTTTGTTATCAAAATATATCTCAACATCATCAACTATTTCCCCTGTTTTATTGATATTTCTATATTCAATGTTAAACCTATGCCAAAATTCCAAAAATACTTTATCACAAAGTTTAACCTCAACAGTAATTACATTTTCTATCAAATTAAGAATTCTAAAGTAATTACCGATTTTCTTTTTTAGGTTTTTGGCTTCATCTTCAATTTCATTGCTTTTAATAAAACTAATTATTCCGTTTTGTACATCTAAAACCTCTTTTATTTTTGATTCATCTTTCAAATTGGTTCTGAAGTTGCCAAAATATTTTAGGTAGGGTTTTGATTTTATCAAGTCTAAATATATCCCACCAAGCAACTTTTCATCGCCAAGTGGGTCAAAATCACTAACTACGATATTACTAAAGTGTTCAAAGGCTTTTTTGATATTTTTGATATTAACATTCTTGTATGAAAAGTCTATAATTTTGCAGTCATTTTTGTCTTTACAGGTTCTATTGACACGGCTAATGGTCTGAATTGCGTTTATTCCTTGAATTTCTTTATCCAAAAAAAGAGTGTGCAATTTCGGTTCATCGAAACCAGTCTGGAGCTTATCAACAACAATCATCAAACCATTTTTACAAAGCCCAAAATCTTCAATAACTTTTTTTTCTACAAGCCCATTGTTAAGATTGGAACTGGTTGTATTTTCTTGATCGTCACTATAAACAATATACACGGGAGCTTTTTCAAATCTTTTGTATTTAGGTAATTGAACTATCTCATTATATATTCTATCAATATTTTCTTTGTATTTGATAGCATTTTGCTTGGAACTCACAGCAAGCATTGCTTTACCAGTTCCGCGAATTTGACCATACACAACATTAACAAGTCTATCTACTATCCATTTTGAAATAGCCTCAATCCGCTTTGGATCACTATATATTTTTGTTTTTCTAATAGCATATTTTTTGCCTTCAATATCAATACCCGTATCAATGTCACCTTCAAATCCTTCCGCGGCATTTTCTGGCTTCTCAAAATACATCTTGGCACTTACTGGTACAATCCCTTTGAGAGGATTAAGTATATAACCATCTTCAATAGCCTCTTTCATGGTGTAACTGTCAAATGGAACCCAGATTTTGTCACCTTCTGTAATATGGTTAAACTCACCAAATCTAGCCAAAGTATGATCGCTCGGCGTCGCTGTAAAACCGACAATCAAATTCTTTTTCTTCTTAATCATCTTGTATTCTTCAGCCTTATCAAAGCTAGATTGCAATTCATCAAACAAACTGACCATATCTTCGTGTTGGTCTCCGCTTTGAGATCTATGTATCTCATCAATCAAAAAAGCAATTCTAAAATTAGCCAATTTCTTAACAACTTCTGGATCTAAAATATCCTTAATACTTCCAAATTTTTGCAAATTGACAATTACTATTCTTGTATCAGAACTAAGGGCTTCAATAAAGCTTTTTTGGTTACTTGCTTCTATAAACATCTTGTTATTAACATTCATATTGTACATCTTAGCTGTAATCTGATCTCGCAGTTGCAATCTATCAACCACTATCATCACCTTGTCATAGACGTATTTGCCATCACGTTTGAGGTCTTTGAGCTGCAAAGTTGACCAGCCAATAATATTAGATTTTCCAAAACCAGCCGCATATTGCAAAAGCAAAGAATAGACATTTTTATTATTCTGATACTTTTGACGCTTAGCAATAAGTTCATTTCGTTTATCTTCCCCAACTCCAGCTAATTGATCCTTGAGCTTGTTCAAAAAATAATCATCATCACTTTCATACTCCAAAAACTCATCAACTTTGGCAATTATCTTATCAGTACCAAATTTTTGCTTTGGGCGAGGACTAATTAATTTGCCCTTTACATTTTTGAATTCTCTTTTTCCATTTATTGTTTCTATTTCTTTTTCTATAAAATTATAGTATAATATTTCTTTTTCAAGCATTTTTTTGGAATACAACGCCTGGAATATTTCTACAAACCTTTCCATTCTATCTAGTTTTTTGTTACTCACTGGATAGCTTTTGAATATTGCTTTAGCCTTGTTCTTGTAATCTTCAAAATCATATTTGCCCTCTTTGATCAAAGCTCTAATCTCGGAATTCAAGTAACCTATATCTCTAATCACAAAGGTGTCATTAAGATCGGTAGCAGTAATAAAAATTGCCTTTTCAAATATCCTCAAAAAACTCTTACGAATACTAAGATTAACATCGTTACTCCCTGCAATTTTGTCATATTGTTGTACTGCATCAAGATAATCAGCGATTACTTTACCTCGACCATGCTTGCTTGCATTTTGATTATTATAAGTAGACTTGAACTCGCTGTAACCAATATAGAATCCATTCACAAAAAAAGTTAGATCAGGGCGAAAACTAAATAACTGCCGACCCTGATAACTAAATTTGTAAGGATATTCTGGAGCTACACTAAAAATATTTTGCTCAAACAAACCATCTCCAACCACCTCGCTTCCACTAGAATAAAACAAATATAGCTTAACCCCATCAAAAGTAAAACTCTTATTAGAATTAAGAAATATCGCCATGTTAGTACTCTCCTTAATCTTGCTTTGGAGTACTTCAACAATCTCATCAAGAAGTTTCTTGCTATCTCCACTATACTTACGAACTAGCTGCTTCCATCCAATTTTATTAAGCTCCGTAGTAGACAAAAATTCTAACAAATCATTTGTTGCTATAAGATCAGGCGAGACTGTATTTGCCTTTATCTCACGCATTTGGAGTCCGTCGGCTTGTTGAGTGATAAAATCAATTAGGAATTTATCTTGGATTTGGGTTTCGTTCATAAAGGAATAATTGTTAGTTTTTTTGATTTGATAAAATTTTGGAGCGACTGTTCGATTCCATCCAAATTTGTTAAGGCATCTTGATTACCAAACCTAAGAGTTTTGATTCCAATACTTGTTGTAAAGTTATCTCTAACTTTGTCGTATTCAATATCGTGAGTATCTCCATCAATCTCTACAGCAAGTAATAGTTCACTACAATAAAAATCTAAAATATAATTGAAGATAATTTTTTGTTTTGTAAATTTGTAACCTGACAATTGTTTTTTTGATAATAAATTAAACCAAACATTACACTCTGGCTTCGTCATCTCTCGTGACATTTTTTTGGATCTTGGAATAAGTTTTGTATTTGCTTTGAATATATTAATTGAGTTTAAATTTTCTTTGTATTGAGTAACCCCCAAGCTATCGCTTGACCCCTCACCGAGGGGTATTTTTTTATCACTGTCGCCAATATACCCCTTGTTAAGGGGTCGCAAACTTGTTTGCGGGGGTAACGTGGGTAGTAGTTTCCTATTAAGGGGTGAAACCAAAGGTTTCGGGGTTACTTTTTTACTCTTAAAATGACTTAATTTTCCCATAAAATATAATTTAATTTTCAATTTTCACCCGTCCAGTAACCACATCATTTATCAAAACTTTGCGGAACTCTCGGAGTTTGGTTATTTTAGAATTGATTGTTGTTATAATCTGGTCAATCTTACCTGTTTGCTCGTCTAGGTATTTTGCAATTTGGATTTGATTTTGGAAGGGTGGAACTAAAATTAACTGATTTTTTAATGTGTTTACTGATACTCCACCTATCAATCCGTTTATGTAATAAAAAAACTGGTATTTAAAGATATTAGATTGAACAAAAAAGTAATTATACCTATGAAACAATTTATTAGTTTTTGATGATATGCCCACTAATTTATTGACATAACAAACCTCTTGATCAGTAATTGCAATTTTTCTTCCAGCGCTTCCACCTTCAATACAAAGCAGAATAGTATTTTTTTTAGCAACTCTAAAACTCAAATCATTAATAGGAATATATATATCATTTTGGTATGCAATTTCTTGGGTTTCGATATTTATATCTTTTGTTGCAATATATGGAATTGAATTACTTTTATCTAAATATAGATCTTTATTAGCTATACTATTCCCAGTTTGCAAATTTGAAACTTCCTTCAACCGCCGAACCTCCCACCCCTCAGGAATATCACCAATCCACTCAACTCCACTTGGTTTCATAACCCCCAAGCTACCGCTTGACCCCTCACCGAGGGGCATTTTTTTATCACTGTCGCTAATATACCCCTTGTTAAGGGGTCGTGATTTATCACGGGGGTTACAAGCTGGAATTACTTTCCCAGTTACTGTATCACTAATCAAGGTTTGTTTGAGTT
>JAYUKQ010000038.1:0-1421 GCA_043764315.1 bacterium
TTTACAGCTACTAGAATTGTCAAAGCTCCTATACTTTTTCCCAAAGTGGAACTGGAATCAAAAGAATAATTTTAATTTTTTAGATCCTGAAACTAATTGAGATTGACAGTTTAATTATTTACCCACTGAATCAAAACCCATATGTCTATACACTCCAATCCAATATTCAAATTCGCTTTAATGTTACTTTTTGTTCTTGGAATCTTAATTCTAGGCTTTGTAACTTACCAAAAGTTAACTTCTCCAGCTCAACTTTTTAGTCGATTAGAATTGGCTGATTCGCCACAAAAAAGAGAATATGGTTTGATGAATAGAATTTCACTTTGTGTAGATTGTGGTATGTTGTTTACTTTTCCAACTACTAATACTTATAGCTTTTGGATGAAAAATACTAAGATTCCATTGGATATTATCTACATTCAAGAAAGTGGCAAAATTGATTCAATTTGTTATAATATGCAACCAGAAGATACCACCACTAATTGTACTGCCAAAGCTCCTGTCAAATACGTTTTGGAGACTAATCCAGGTTACCTTAAGTCCAAAAACATAGTTGAAGGATATGTACTAGATATGAAAGAGATTCTTACTTTGGCAAAATAGATTATTTTACAATCCTTGTTTATTCCCAACCCCAGTCAGTCTTTCGACTGCCAGCCCCTTAACAAGGGGCAATTTGGTGTAAATTAATTTGAACTGTAATTAGTGAAATGAGTATATATTTAGTTTTTTAAGTCATTTTTTAATTCCTCTTCACAGATTTGAATTAGTTCTTGTGGCGTTTGAGCTTCCATCATTCTGGTTCTAAGTTCCACAGCAGCTGGAAAACTATTAATATACATTTTGACGAATTTGCGGACGGACGGGAAATGTTTGGGGTGAGTTTCTATCGACCAAGTATTATCCCAGTTACTAATGTGTTCAATTAACATTTTTAATCGATTAGCTTTTGTATCAACTTTGGCTCTTTCTTCCCGACTCAAAAATGCCCACGGATCTCTAAAAATGCCTCGACCAATCATTATTCCATCAATTCCAGAAGTTGCCGCTAATTCTAGTCCATGTTCGTAATTATCCACATCGCCATTACCAATCAAAGTTGGCTGTGGTGCTAATGTATTAGCTTGATAATCCATAAATTGACTTTGTTTAACCAAATTTTTGATTTGCTCGAATGTCGTTTTGGTTGGGTTTTTCAAAAAATCTTCAACTTGGCTCAAAATATTGTTACTCTTACAAAATTCTACAAATTCTGGATTGTCTACTAGGAATTGGTGCATATTCTTTAGTTTTGGTTAAAGCTAACATTTGGTCAAAAAAACAAAAAAAATAAACCCTTCCACAGGGCTTATCTAAATCTAACAATCTAACCTAACTCCTACCAAGTTCCAAGATATTCAGGAATCCAATGATGGTTATTC
>JAYUKQ010000039.1:0-17296 GCA_043764315.1 bacterium
ATGCAAAAAGCAGATTTACCTTATTTGGAGAATTTGATTGTTAATGAAGCGATTAGTCGTAATCTACCAGAAGCCGAAAAAATGATCAGAGAAAACATCAAAGATCGCCACGTCATGGGAATTGGTCTAGTTCAAGAAGAAGATGCAATTGGTCACAATGATCAAGGTTTTAAGTTCAAGTTATTTACCAATCTATTGCCTGATATAGATCTTTCTAGTGAAGGTTCTTGGACTGCAAAAGAGCCAGTGGAAGCTGATCTTCCTGCCAGATTGAATTTAGAAGATTTCATCACTCGTGAAACTGAAGGGTTTTTGAGGGCCTTCAACCAATTCAAAGATTCGGATGGAGTTATTGAACTTGGTACCAAAGTAACGTTAGACATTGAAGAAACTGACGTGACCACTGGAACCCCAGCCAATATGAATCCTGATGTTAGTTTTGTAATTGGAACTAAGCAATTTCCAGAGGAATTCGAGACGCAATTAATAGGTCTCAAAAAAGGTGACAAAAAAGAGTTTGAGCTAACAACTTTTAATCCAACTCTTAACCAAGATAACACTTTCAAATTCAAAATTGAAGTCAAATCTACAGCTACGGGAATCTGTAAGAACTTAGCTGAACTTTTTGAAACTAACGAAATGGTCAAAACTAGTTTTGTTTCAGAAGAAAACCTCAAAGCTGATCTGACCAAGCAATATCAAGCTGATACGGAGCAATCACTCCAGAACTTACGAGTTAAAAGAGCTGTAAGTGCGGTAGTTGCTGGAACTCCAGACACTGACTTGGACGAAGACGCGATCAAAACAGAAATTGCTAGAATTATTACTGAATTTAATAAAGATGAAAATCCTATTGATTCATTTAACGCTATGCAATTCCCATATTGCCAACTTGTTACCGAGACTACTTTAGCAAAAGAAGTAGAGAGTTACGTAAGAGGTGAGTTTAAGGCATCAAAAATGTTTTTGGTTATCTACTACATGAAAGTAACTGAAAAAGTAACTGAAACAGAACTAGCCAAATTCTTCAAAGAGATATCCGAAAATCCAAGTAAGTATGGCTATAGCCAAGATCTAAAAGGTGAAGCTTTGAAAGATAGAATTTTTGACACAATCATTCGCAACAAAGCAACCGCGTGGATTCTAAACACTGTAAAATTTAATTAATGACGAATTATCGTAGAAAACCTAGAGGTCTACCAATCCCACAAACTGTATATTTGATTAACGACAATATTCGTTATCCCGAAGTAAGAGTGATCACTGAAGAGGGTGAAATGTTAGGTGTAATGCCAACAAAGCAAGCTATCCAAATGGCTTACGAAAAAGATCTAGATTTGATTGAGATTAATGCCAAAGCTGAAATCCCACTTTGTAAATTAATGGAATTTACCAAATTCAAATTCCAACAAAGTAAGTCAGACGCTGCTAAGCCGCCAGTTGTAGAAAAAGAAAAAACTTTACGTTTGTCTGTTAGAATTGCTCCAAATGATCTACAAATGAATGCCAAAAAAGCTGATGAGTTTTTGCTTAAAAAAACTAAAGTCAAAATTCAAATCAAAATGCGTGGTCGTGAAAGATCGCACCCAAAACTAGCTTTAGAAGTTATGGATCAATTTTTGGAAATGGTTACGGCTCCATATGACTTTGTTGCAACTCCTAGGTTAGATGGAGATAGTAATATCTGTACAATTAAGCCTTCCAAAAAATAATCTAAAAATAATTTGCCGTGAATCAGATTTTAAACTTTAATTAGTCTTCAATCTGACATGTTTCCATTTCCATTTTATTTAGCCTATATGCAAAAATTAAACCCTCAACAAACCGCTAAAGCTTTGTTAGATTACAAGATTATAGAGCTATCTCCAGACAGACCCTTTACTTTTGCTTCTGGAATCAAATCTCCTATATATTGTGATGGTCGCAGAATTATTTCACAACCAGAATTACGATTAGATATAGCTTATTCAATAGTTGAGCAAATTAAAGTTAAATTTCCAGAAGTTGAAGTTATATCTGGAGTTGCAACTGGAAGTATAGCTATGGCAGCTTGGGTTTCGCAGATTCTTAATTTACCAATGATTTACTACCGTAAGCCAAAAGGTTATGGTCACAATAATACAGTCGAAGGAGCATATTCCAATGGTCAAAAAGTTGTAGTTATTGAAGATACGGTTTCTACTGGTGGCTCCTGTCTCACGGCAGTTAATAGTCTTCGCGAGAATAACCTCAATGTACTTGGAGTTGCCTTTATATATAGTCACGAAATGGCAATAGCTAACAAAAATTTTGAATTACAAAACTGCCAATTTACTTCTTTGGCAGGATTATCAGATGTTCTAGAATACGTCACAACTAATAATATCCTAAACACACAGCAAGTTGATTCTATTAATAAATGGAAACAAGATCCGCAAAATTGGTTGAGTTAAATTTATTTTATTTTTGGAAAGTTACTATTAGTGATGGATTCTATTCTAACTCATATATAATCAAGCATATCCTAATTTTGATTGACTTTGACTTGAAAATAAATAAAAGTTGTTTTGTAAAAGAGTGAAAGTTTTATTAGTGTGTAAGTTTAATTCAAAATAGTAGAATTTTTTTTGAAGGTGTTGACAAATTACTTTTATTTAACCTTTCTTTAGAAGTAAAAAATTGAAATTGACTAATCTATAACAATTATAAGCCTTTAATATTAATCAAATTTAGGTGTTCGAAAATACTAAAACTAGTTTCAATGTAGCACCTTAAAGATTATAATATATATTAATAATTAACCCAAAAATATCTATCAAACTATGTCTAGAACAGCCCTAAAAATCGCCGGTGAATCTGGTTCACTATCAACAGCAGGTAACATCGTCATTCAATGTCTTCGTCAACAAGGTTATTTTGTGTATTCTGAACGTGAGTTTCCTTCTTTAATTAAAGGTGGTCGGGCTAATTTTCAAATTAATTATGCCAAATATCCAATCCGATCTCTCTCTCATCACATTCCAATTGGTGTAGCACTTGATCGTGAAGGGGTTCTAGATTGTCTTGATACGTTATCAGAAGGTGGGATTTTAATCCATGGTTTTGATCGTTGGAATAAAGTTATCAAAGATCTTGTTGACAGAGCCGAAGCCAAAAATCTTCAAGTTATTGAGATTCCAGCTCGTTTAATGGCGGAAAGTCTGGGTGGATCGGCAATTATGGTTAATACTATTTTGACTGGTTTTCTTTTCAAAATACTAGGGCTAGATTTGCAACCAATGATTGATGCGTTGTCCAAAGCTTTAGCTAAAAAACCAGCATTACTAGCTATTAACATTGAATGTGCCAAAGCTGGTTATGATTTTGTACCTGAAATTGAACTTAATGTTGAGAGTCTAATTAAGAATCAACCTACTAGTTTAGATCAAGATTTGCCTATTGATCATCTATTCGTTGACGGTAATACGGCATTGGCTCTGGGAGCGATCCAAGCTGGTTGCAGGGTTCATTATCAATATCCTATGTCTCCGTCAACTACTGTTCTAATTAATTTAGCCGCTATGGCTAATAAGACTGGAATGTTAATCAAACAAGCTGAAGATGAGATAAGTGCAGCTCAATTGGCATTAGGTTCGATGCATATGGGAGCGAGAGCTTTGACTGCAACTTCTGGAGGTGGGCTAGACCTTATGACCGAAACTATTTCTCTTTCTGGAATGATAGAAACTCCACTAGTTATTATTAACGTCCAACGACCTGGGCCAGCTACTGGTCTTCCAACTTGGACTGGTCAAGCGGATTTGAATTTGGCTATTTATGCTGGTCACGGTGAATATGGTCGAGCTGTTATTGCTTGTAGTGATCCGACTGATTGTTTCATCAATATGCAACAAGCCTTTAACGTTGCTGAAAAGTATCAAATTCCAGTTATCCTTTTGTCTGAAGCTAATGTCGCTATGAGTAGTACAGCCATAAGTAATTTTGCTGATCAAAAGATTGCCATTGAAAGAGGTTTGGTTGCTAATCCAACTGAAATGACTCCAGACATGCGTTACAAGATTACCGAATCTGGGGTATCTCATCGCTGGTTACCTGGAAGTAGTGAGGCAATATATTTTGCTAATGGAGATGAGCATGCAGAAGATGGTTCGCTTGATGAATCTCCAGAAACTTCGGAAATGATTGCCAAAAGAATCCGTAAGCTTGACACAATTAAGGCTGATATGCCAGATCCAGAGATTTTCGGACCAGAGATCGCTGATATTACATTCATAGGTTGGGGAAGTACCAAAAATACTATTCTCGATGCAATGGATCAACTTGTAATTAGTAATTCAACAGTTACAGTTAACTACATGCATTACACTTATATGTATCCACTTAAGACTGACAAACTATTAGACTTCATTACCAAAAACAAAAATGTGATTCTTATTGAAGGTTCGGCTACTGGTCAATTAGCAGATCTAATCACTCAAAAAACTGGTAAAATTCTTAACAATCGAATGCTCAAATGGAATGGTAGACCTTTTTATGTAGAAGATATATTAGACAGAGTTAATCAAGAAGTTGAGAATCTAAAGACTCAGTCATAACAAGAATCGAAAGATTAGTTCAAAAATTATTCCACCTTATTGGTGGTTTTACAAAGGTATTGACTTCAAGAAAAAAATATGATATGTATAGTTAATAACCACTTTTCGTCACAATAAAATTATGGAACGTTCTACCCCCCTCAAAGAATTAAGCTTTTCAGAGCTGAGAGCCAAAGTAAGAGAATATCACGATTTAGAAAAAACCTTAAATTTAGCACCACCTCAGAATTTAGAGGAAAAAATCGCTAGAAAAATTCAAATGAAACGAGTTTTGCAAGAAAAAAGTTATATAATCATCAGATATGTTAAACTCTGAACCAGACATAGTTAAAGTAGCAAAAACCGAACCATTGGTTAGCTTTATGAATAATGTAGAAACTGACGGAAACATTGTATCAAAAAGTATAGGAGATGATAATTCTTTTAAGAGAACGTCAATATCAAAAGGTGAAAGATTTGAAAATGAAATTAGTATCTATAGCTTGGGTAAAACTTATATTCCAGAGCTTGTTGGTTCAGAAGGTAATACTATATTTACAAAATTTATAAATGATGCAATTCCTTTAGAGGAAAAAATAAAAAACAAATCTAGATTAAATCTAGTTAATTTAGAAGAAAATTTAATTGACCTATGGGGTGCAAAAGAAGAGCTAGATTGGGATACTCTAATTCAGGATTTTGATTCAATTATTCAAAAAACTAAAGAGATTTGGAATATTGAAAACTGGGATGCAGTGGAACAAAAAATTTACGACTCACTAACGCAACACAAAGAAGAAATATTAAAAATTGGAAATAGACGAATACATGGAGATCTATGGGCAAATAATGTTTTATGCCAAGAGGATAAATTCTTTCTTATCGACTTCGAATTTAGCCAAAAAAACACACCGCTTATTGATCTTGGTACTTTTTATCTTTATAGCAAGCCGTTTGGAATAAATACACTTTTTGAATCTTCGAATATTTCAAACAAACTTTCGTCTCTATTTGCGATTTATAGAATTCTATGGGTTTTCTCAAATATCGACAAAGCTTCTCTGGACAGAGAAAATCAAAATTATTTCCATAGCTTTACTATGCTCCAAGATCAATTTTTTGAAGAATTATTTTGGCTAGATCAAACGAATTATCATGGTCAAAACAACTTACTTGAAAATCACAAGTTAATTCAAGAATCAAACGTAGCTAGAATAAAAAATGTTGTTTTGCCAATTTATGAAGATAAGGTTTGTTTATTGCAAAGAAAAAGTACTGATACTTTTGCAAACATTTGGGAGTTTCCAGGAGGTAAAATGGAGTCCGAAGATAAAGATCTATTAGAATCCGCAAAACGAGAGTTAAAAGAAGAAATAGGAATAGAGGGAGACGATTGGAAATTTTTGTATTATCACACTTTCTTAGAAGACTCTAAAATTGTTTTTGTAGCATATTTTGAAGCTAGAATTAACCAAATTCCTAATATGACTCCAGAACACCAATCTATGCAAATTTTATCAAAAGTAGAAGCAGGAGAACAACTAAATTTTTTAAATTCTAAATTAGCATTACAATTATCATGAGCGAAGATATTTTCAATTATAGAGATAAAGTTTTTAAGGATTTGAACACAACTGAATCAGAAGTTTCAAGATCACTTTTAACTGGATATAGAACAGGAATAAGATATATGGATTATTTGGAAAAAAGTTCTTATGAATTACCAGATTACCAAAAAAAATTTGAATTATCCAGAGAGTTAATTAATAGAGATATTGGTTTCGTTTTAATTAGACCAGATATGAGGCATATTGACGATAATATCATCTCGCTACTAGAAAAGAATAATTTGAACATTATAGAGTGTACTGAAAGGACAGTAGATTATTCACAATATAAAAAGATTTATGAAGTTGATTTGTTTGAAAAATTAGAACGTTATCCTAGAATGCTATTTACAATTCCAAGCAGAACTTTAGTGTATTTAGCAGGTAATTCGAAAATTGTACTTTTTGAAAAATCACTTTCAACAGATGAGCATAGTTCAGATTTGGTTGTTAGAAAGCTGAAAGGGGTTGAAGGAAAACCACAAGAAAACACAATTCGCGGAGATATTGTTTTTAACGAATGTTTAAGATTACAAAAAGATGAAAAACTTGTCGATCCATTTGGGATGTACAATAGATTTGTGAAATTTAACAAAAAAGATTTATTTCATTATGGTTTCCAAGAAGAACTTAAGATTCTAAGGTATGCAGGGCAAGGTGTTCACATCCCGAATAAGGAAGAAGCAATGAGAGATCTAGCTGCATTACTTAGTTTAGAAGAGTTATAAAACTTGGGTAGATAACCAATCTTAAAAAAGTCATTAAATCTAGAGTCCCA
Source organism: bacterium (assembly GCA_043764315.1). Lineage (GTDB taxonomy): Bacteria > Patescibacteriota > JACMRA01 > JACMRA01 > JACMRA01 > JAYTWQ01. Next base: position 6,939 of record JAYUKQ010000039.1, read on the forward strand.
CCTTATTGGTGGTTTTTTGTTTTATATATTTGCTTGTGGTTATAACCTCATCACCTTCGGTGCCAACCCCTTTACAAGTGGCAATCTACACTTCTATAACTTAGAATACTGCCTAGCAACGTCAGCAATTGGCTTGAGTAGATCGGTGTCACCAACATTGTCTTTGTTCTGTAAAATCATCAACAATCTCTCAAAACCGCCTCCAGTATCAATGTTTTTCTTTGCTAAAGGTGTTAGGTTCATCTTGGGTTCTTTGGTACCTTCTTGCCACTCGCCTTCGTATTGCATAAAGACGTGATTCCAGATTTCAACAATTTGGTTCTCCACAAAGTTCTCAATTTGGTTCAAATTCAAAGTTGCAAATTTAGCTTCAATATCAAGTTCGTTAGTGTCCAAAAGATAATAGATTTCGCTACAAGGTCCGCATGGCCCACGATACGGTAAACCCCACCAGTTATCAGCTCCCGATTTTTGGGTAATTCTATAGATATATTTGTCATCGCCTTGGGCTTTTTGACCTGATTTGAAGTCAAATTCGATTCCAGTATCAGCTTCAATTCCAACTGTCGCAAAGCATTCTTGCCAGATACTTATAGCTTCCAGATCGGCTGGAATATCTTGATAACCTCTATATACAGTCACAAAAAGTCTTTTTGGGTCAAGTCCAAGACCTTTGGTTTTACTAGTCAGGAACTCAAAACCCATTTGGATAGATTCTTTTTTGAAGTAATCACCAAGTGACCAAGTGCCATACATTTCAAAGAAAGACAAATGTCTGTTGTCACCAACTTCGTCAATATCAATGGTTCTAATGCATTTTTGGAAGTCAACTAATCGAACTCCATCGGGATGTTCTTGACCCATTAAATAGGGAACGAGCGGATACATTCCAGAATTAACAAAAAGCAATGTTGGATCTTCTTTGGGAATTAAGCTGGCAGAAGGTAAAATTTGGTGATCATTCTGGGAATAAAAATTCAAAAACTTTTGACGTAATTCTTGAGAAGTAATTTGAGAAGTAATTGGCTTGTTCATATTACTTTTAGGTTGATTAAAGTCGGGCTAATTGTCAAAATCCAAACCTTCTCAACTAAAGTAGCTATTGTTCAACTTCACCTTCAAGTCCTTGCATTTTGAGAATGTCACGAGGATTGGTGGTAATAATTTTGTGTTCGGTTGGAAAAGCCAAAATTCCAATTGCAACGTGTCGTGTGCCAGCAAAAAAAATTCCTTGACCAACTTCAGACTCGAGAAGAACTTGTTTTTCACCAGATGTTAAGTTAAAAGTTTCACCAATTAAGTCAATCGAAGTTGGAGATTGCTTCAGTAGAATCTTCATGGCGGCGTTAGTTACAATTGGCTTACCCCAAGGTGAATTCAAAAAATCGGAAACATCTTGAGTAATTGTAGTGACACCAAGGTAGTATTTACGGGCACGCTTAACAAGTCCAAATAGGAACTTAGCCGAATCTTCATACTGCATCATAATCCAAGCCTCATCACAAACTAAAATTCTCTGTTTCAAAGTAGTTCTAATTTCATTCCAGACATATTTGAGCAAAACATACATGGCGATGGGTCGCAGTTCATCTTGAAGATCACGAATATTAAAAACCACAAATTCATTAAATACATTGATATTGGTCTGTTGGTTAAAAATTCCCGAAAAAGTTCCTTCAGTGTAGCGATATAATCTTTGAGCAAGAGATTCTCCACCTACAATTCCATTAAGAATCTCTACCAAATCAGACATTGTTGGCGGTGTAGCTGTGCTAATATCAGTTTGTGGTGTTATATCTCTTTTGGCATAACACTCACTAATAGCCCTCTCCATTACTGAAGTTTCTTGAGGTGTCATTTTGCCAAGCATCAAGTTAATAAGCCCAATAATATCAATAGTGGCTGAACGCAATATATCAGCAACACTTTCTCCTGGCATAGGCTTAGGCAAATCAAAAGGGTTGATACGATTGGACGAGTTCAAACTCATGTTAATGTATGCTCCACCAACTGTATCAGCAAGCATTTTGTACTCTTGTTCAGGATCAATCACTATTACAGATATTCCCATCATTAGTGAGCGTAGAATTTCAAGTTTAACTGTGTAAGATTTACCAGCACCAGTTGTGGCAAAAACTACAGAATTGGCATTTTCAAGATCAAAACGATCATAGATAACCAAAGAAGAATTGTGCCTATTAATTCCATAAAGAATACCAGTATTAGAAGAAAGATCAGACGACACAAACGGAAAACAAGCAGAAAGTGGACTAGTGTTCATATTGGAATACACGTATAAGTCATCTTTTAGAATTGGTAGACAAGCATTAAAACCGTCGTCCATTTGTAGGGCAGCTCGTTTGATAATAATATTCTGTTGATCGAACATGGACTCGACGAACTGGGAATTTCTTTCTAATTGATCTTGATTGTCAGCATAAACTTGAATATATACTCCAATTTTGAAGAACTTCTCCACACCTTGTTGAATCGCATCACGCAAGGCTTCAACGTCACGATAAGCTGTCTCTAAGGCGGGATCACGAGCCATTCCTTTTTCGGCATTAATCTGTAAGCTGGCTTGAATTTTGCCTACTTTTCCTTTGAGATCTTTGAGTACATCGCTGGAGTCTTGTGGATAAATAAAAATCGACAAATCCAGAGGAATATCAGCGTTAATAACACCTTCTAGCCAACCAGATGTTATAATACGAGAGTAAGTCAAAACAAAAAAAGATCGGATTAACTTGGTTCCAAGTTCCATTTGTTTGCTATCAATAATTACACTAGAAGGCGAGATCAAATCACGAATAGTAGTAATGTCTTTTTTGTAGTTTCTTTCGTTGTCCAAAAGAGTTCTTTGAATTTCAATTTCGGTTTGAACTACTTCTTTACGAAGTTCTTGACTGGATAATGTCTGAAGGTAAGCTGGTGAGTTCTTGTCCAAAACTTTTTTTTGTCTAATTGGTCTTGCCGTTCCTTGATTTCGATTTCCAAACCAGCCGCCACTTTTTTTGACAGGTGCAACTTGATTACTTTGATTGCTCGTTGGCAAATTATTAGGATTTTGTCTAATTGGAGATTGTGGTATTTGCTTTGTGTTAGGGTTAGCAAATTTATTTTGTTGATTAAACTGTTGATTGTTTTGGTTGTTAGTTGGCTGTCGAAATTGTGAATTGGATTGATTGGGTGAATTGAATTGCTGATTATAATTTTGACCTTGTCTTGGTTGATAATTATTGTTTGGGTTATTGTTTGGGTTAATTTGTTGTGCTGGAGTTGTAAAAACAGATTGAAAGGAATCAGTTGTATGGTCTACAATTGCTGTACTAGAAAGACTTTGATTAGCTCTTTGTTGTGCCAAGTTAGACTGATTTTGATTATTGTTATTTTGATAATTAGGATTATTATTTGGACTAAAACCATTTGCTCCAAAATCTTTAGTAGGTGCAACTTGACCCATCTCATTACCTTTTTGACCGTACTGACCGAAGGCTCCTTTGACTGTATTGTTTTGTTGCATTTCGTTGCTCAAGCTGCTAGATTTGAATACTGGCTGAAAATTAGTCGGTGTATAACTTGGCATCGCTGGTTTGAAACCTCCAGAAGATGAGTTTCTAGGTGTAAAAGAGTGATTAGAATTCAAAGGATCGGGCATTTTTCTGTGTTTAAATTTTTGTTCTGTTTGGTGTTTGGTCGTTACCCGATTAGTGTAGTTTAAAAATTGTTTTCAAGCAAACTTAGCTCTTGGAATTTGGTGATTAAATACTGTACTAAGTTTGACAATAGATCTTTTTTAGGGTTAAATTACAATATTTGTGTCGATGAACATTGCACAAAACACCTTTAAATTCAGCTTTTCGACAGTAATTAGTTTGGTTATTTTGCCAATTCTAAAAACCTACTCAAAAGAGTTATTGTATAATAGTTTGGAAACCAATCTAAACAAAAATCTCAAAAATACTCTAATTTTTTGTAAAGATAATCTGAATCTATTGGTGTCTTGGTATTTATATTTAGCAGCCTCACCAAAGCTGCCATTGTTATGAAACATATCCATATTATACTACTGCTTGCAGGTTTATTACTTGTTAGTCCAGTAGTATATGCGACCATGAGTTTTAACCAGAATCCTACTAAGTCTGAAACGCCAGTCGTTACAGTTCAAAAGTTAATTTTGGAACCAACATATGGTCAAATCTCAAATAATTTAGTTAAGTCACTTTCCTCTTTTTCTGATCAATTCTTTGTAATTAGCAGTTCAAGTTCAAGTTCCAACTCTATTATTTCTTCAACCGTAGCGAGTCTTTCATCTTCAAGTTCTTCAACCAATCTTAACATTTCTTTGGAAAATATTGGTCAATCAGCCAAAAATGTTAGCTCTAGTTCAAAAAGTAGTTCAGTTTCTTATTCTGTAAAATCAGAATCTAAGCCAAATACTATTATTGAAACCAAAAAAATTGAAACCAAAAATAATCAATTAAGCTCAATATCTTCCTCTAGTTTAACTAAAATCAAAGTTGAAGAAAGTACTACAGTAACAGAAAAAAAAATTAGTTCTACTCCACTAGCTCAAGAAGTTAAATCAGAACCAAAAGCTGAAGAACCAAAACAAACAATAACTTCGGAGCAATTAGTTAAACCAAAAACTTATCATGAGTTAATTGATTATTACTGTGAACAATATGCTTGCAACTCAACACAACTCAAACGAGTTATGAAGTGTGAATCAACCAACAACCCTAACGCCACAAATGGTATTCACATAGGTTTGTTCCAATTCAACCCAAACACTTTTAGGGCGTATGCTAGCAAAGCTGGCTTAGTTAATTCTAATATCTGGAACGTAGATGACCAAATAAGAGTTGCCGCTTATATGTTTGCTAATGGTCAAGCTCATCAATGGAGTTGCAAGTAACCACAGTTAATTAATGTTTAAATGTAGTTAATTTAGCTATCTTAATTCTGTTTGATCTTATTTATTTTCCACAACTTACGTTTGATTATTTTTAATTTCACCAACAAATCTAAAATAAAAAGTAATTGGATTAGCTCGGAATGGTTCAAGTTTGGGAATATAAGTTTTTAGATTAATATTTTTTAAACATTTTTTAAGATAGATTTTAGTCTACTTAGTGTATCACAACTACACAAACAGATTAGTAAATAAATTTAACAATTTTTGTATATGCCCAGAATTCTAATCACCAAAAATATAGTTAATAATACAATTGTTTCTTGCACTACTCTTGCCCTACTAACAGGATCTCTGCTAATTCAGACTCCAACAATAGCACAAGCTCAAATAGTAAAAGCTCAAAATACGTCTAATTTTCTAACTAAGAGAGACCCATTTTTGTGGCCATTTACTAGTAATTCTATATGGAATACACCTCTTGGTAGTAATGCTCAATACTCTCCAGCAGGATTTAGGAATGTATTAGATTTTCCGAATCAGGCACCTGTATGGCGAGGTGGAATAGGTGTCGATTCTGAACCAATTGAAAGAACCACCAACGCTGATCCTCTGGTCGATGTGTACCAAATTACCAATTGGCGTTACCGATGTAACACAACTCAAAGTCTGAATAAAAAAGTTCGTGTCCCTACTGGTAAAATTTACAAAGATCCAAATGGAAGTTATGATACGCCTAATTTTTCAGGAGTTTTTGTTCAACCAGACAACAGTCTTTTTCACTTCAACGCAATAGCAACTTGTGGAAATAGTAAAATTGCTGTGTACGATTACACCAATTCAGAAAATGACAGTTTGTTCAAAAGTGGTCACGAAGGTGGACATGGTGGGTCTGGTTTGTCAGGCATTGGTGGATCAATTAGAAAAGGTGAATTAATTAGCAATGAACCAATCAAACACGCTATCAAACTTAACGTTCTAGGTTCCAAGTATTTGACTTACAATAAGGATTCCACCCCTGGATACGTCTGGCCAGCTACCAAAGCTGATAGTGGAGCTGAAACCGTAGGTGGTTTTAATAATTACGGCGGAGATAATGTTAATAAGTTTAGCTATACCGAAATGGGAGCTTTGACAGCCATCAAACCTAATATAACAATTGACAGTCTTGGAATTGCAGATCCCATAGCCAAAAAAATGTTTCAAGCATTTCAAGATTACGGTGGATATATAGTTGATAATACTGGCTGGAATCACTATGATATTCCTTTAGAATTAGGCGTAGAAAATGAAGTGTCAAAAATTGGTTTGAGTGTAGGAACTACCAATGAGAATACGCCTTACTTCAAAGATATGATGAAGATTATAACTAATTTGAGTATTGTAACTAATAATACACCAAACTCCATTGGTGGCGGTGGAACTCCAAGAATGCCACTTGCACCTTGTATGGTTGGTGAGGTTAATTGTATCGATTCTAATATATCTAGTAGTTCAAACAGTATCTCAAAACCCTCTTCAAGCTCATCTTTCTTTTCTAGTTCTAAGTCTTCAAGCTCAAGTAGTGTCTTCAACAGTGTCTCCAAAAATTCTAGTTCAACATTGGTTTTAAATAATAGCTCAAACAGTGTACGATCTGCTAGTAGCTCAAAATCCTCTTTAAGTTCAAGTTCTGTTTCAACCACCAAATCAAGTGTTAACTCAACTAGTAGTTTGTCTACAACGTTAATTACACTTCCACCAGTTAATTCTAGGATTTGTATTAACAACAAAACAACATTTACAATGATTAAAAAAGAATCTTGGAATACTGGTTATGTGGCGATTATAAAAATCAAGAATACCTCAAATTATCCAATAACTAACTGGAATATGAGTGTAAAAATACCTCAAAATCAGAGTTTAGCTAATATGTGGAATATCCAAAACACAAATGGTTCAGACAACATTTCAGTCTTTTCACCAAATGCTAATTGGAACAAATCCATTCAACCTGGTCAAGAAATGGAAGTGGGAGGTTTCATTATCAACAGCGCAGGTGATACCAAATTTTGTATGTAACTCAATATCATAAAACAATTTGCTGATAACCCTTATCACTTTAATCAAAAAAACCACTCGCGGAATACTAGGTGGAATTCTTACAATCAAAACCAGACAACGACAACTTTGTGTATGACGAAGATCAAGAGAAAAATCTTCAATATGTTGCTCTTACGAGAACTAAGCAAGAATTGTATTTTATCCCAAATCCTTCCTCAAATCCTTCATAAGTTAACACTAAAGAGTTTTTTCAAAAAGACAATCTTCAAAACCATATAAGTGTCGAGTCATATCAACTTTGTTATCAATTAATGTGTAACCTTGATCTAGTAGAATTTGCCTTTGAATTTCACCTTTTATGCCTAGTTTGAGACTGCTAATTGAGCCATCTTTGGCTACTACTCGATACCATGGAATGCTGTCCCTTTGATTCCATTGATCTTCTGTCATACCAGAGAGAATCCAACCAACCATTTGACCGCTGATACCAACTAGTTTACCAATTGTGCCAAAATTAGTTACTTTGCCGCTAGGGATTAGCTTTACTAGTTCAAGAACTTGTTTCTTATATTCTGGCATTGATTTGTCTTAAATAAATTTTTTGTTTAATTTGGTAATAAATGTTTTTTACTGTTAATGAATCTGTCAAAGATTTTTTTGGTTTTGAGTGTTATTCTGACACTATATCAAAAGAACTGGATCAAATTATAAAAGTTATAATAGAAAGTGATAATGTAATGAAATTTTTGTTAGAATCCAGACACGAACAGCGTCTAATTTTTTTGGAATTATGGTTACTGGGAAGAATTAATAAACCAAACGGCGAAACCAACAAAACTTTTAGAAACCAAATCAAAAAAGAAATTAAATTACAATTAGGGCAAGTTCGTTGGTCAGGTATTCTAATAAAACGAGATTAATATTAGTTTTGGTTAATGACTACAATTGAACTAGTCAACTTCACTCAAAGTTCGCAAATCTGTAAGGTCTTGAATATTTTTGAGAGATTGTAACGAGGCTTCTAAAGCTTTAAAACCTGTATCAATTCTAGCCAAAGCTTGCTCGTGATTTTCTACTGTTAGAACTCCAAAGCCAATTGGTATATTAAAACCTAAATTTACTTTGAGTATTCCGTCCGTTGCGTATTGGCAAACATATTCATAGTGAGTAGTGTCACCTCTAATTACACAACCAATAGCTACGAGACAGTCAAACTCTTCACTTAATGCCATATTTTGCAAAAGCAAAGGCAATTCTACAGCTCCAGAAACTCTGAATACTGAAACATTCTCTGGACTAATTTGGTATACAACCGCTTCTTTGATTAAGTTAGTTAACATTGCCTCGGTAATATCTGAATTAAATCTAGTTAAACCCACACCAATTTTTATATTAGAAGCGTCAAATAGTACATTTTTGGAGGTTGCAGATTGTTGCATATATATAAAATAACTTAAAAGTAATCACCAAATTAGTGATTGATATCTGGATAGTGTTAAGGTTTGGTTTTTATGTCAATTCAAACAAAATTCAAATCTTTTTTATTTTGACAACAATTATCTTTTGGCTAAATCTATGCTCTATTATGGCAACATTTCATTTGCAAATTAACACACCTGATGAAAATCTTTTTGAAGGTCAAGCAAAAACAGTGACACTAAATACTTCTCAAGGTCAAAATGCCTATCTTGCTGATCACTGGGATAGTGTTGATAATTTAGAAGTTGGTGTTGTAGATATTATTACTGTAGAAGATGAGTTAATTCGTTTGGCTATTAATGGTGGAATAGCAACGTTTCAAAATAATCATTTGATAGTAAGTACGATTGAAGGTGAACAACTCAAAGGTCGTAAACCAGATCTAACTCTGTTCCCAAAATCTGTAGCTGCCAAAGATAAGTTAGTCCAAGCAGAAATTGCTCAAGCTATAGAACAATCTGGTGTATATGAAGAAAACAAAGAAGCGATTAATTCACTTTTAGCCGAGGAAAGATTAGCCAAAGTTCAAGTTCTAAATGAAGTTTTGAGAGGGTAAGTAGTGGGTTATTTTAAGAGGTTATTTTTTTAGAAAATTGACTATTAACTATCATTCTGAATTTATTTTGAAATCTATCGTTGTCTCTAATTCATCAACTACTCCGTTAACTTTGCTGCCACTCTTTCACTAGCAAAGGGAGAAATTAAACAAAATGTTTTTCACTTTAAATTTGGATTCTATAATATGTAGAATAGTTTAGATTCTGTAATCAATTTAGAATGACAAATTGTAAACCCAATGCAATAGTCAACGGCAAATTAATAATTTCAAATAAATATATATATGATCTATTTTGTCCCAACACCAATTGGTAATCTCCAAGATATTACACTGCGAGCCATTAATGTTTTTGAAAAAGCTAAATTCGTGCTTTGTGAAGATGGTCGAGTCAGTTCCAAATTGTTCCGTTTGCTTAATATCAAAAATCAGCCAACTTTTGTTAATCTAATCAAGAATAACGAGTTTAACTTAAGTGGTATTGAGTTTTGTCTAAGTTCCAATCTGGCTACTCAACAATTAATCCACAATCTGGATGAAGATAATCTTGTAATTGCAGTTGTTAGCGATGCTGGCACTCCAACAATTAGCGATCCTGGCTATGAAGTTGTCCAATTAGCTCAAAAACTTGAACTTCAATATACAGTTCTACCTGGTTCGACTGCTCTTATTCCTGCTTTGGTGGCGAGCGGTAGAAGTGGTGCAGGGTTTAAATTTTTGGGATTTTTACCTACCAAAAAAGGTCGCCAGACAGCTTTCAAAAAAATTGTTTCAAGTTTAGAATCAGACAATAAACCAATTATAATTTATGAATCAGTTCACAGAATCGAGAAGTTCATTCAAGAAGCTCAAGGATTATTACAACCATCAACTAAAATTTGTATTTGCCAGGAATTAACTAAGATGAACGAAACCTATTGGATTGGAACAATAGCTGATTTGGGTAATTTCAAGTTGACTAGTAAAGGTGAATTTGTGATTGTTATGGGCTAATTTTAGTTTTTATGCTTGCTGTAAATCACGCTACACTTTCTACTGCCGCTGTTTTTGGTTATTTTTTGTATACTAATCAATCTTTCTTTTTACCTTTAATTCTAGTTGCTGTTTTTGCTGGTGTTGCTCCTGATATTGATCATCCTGGAAGTGAACTTGGCAAATTATTCAAACCAATTGGCAGATTGTTACCACATCGAGGTGTAACCCACTCCCTTGTTGGAATTGGAGTTTTTGCTTTTTTGATCAACTTAATTTTTGGAAACAATTTAGCCTTTACTTATATTGGACTTGGGATTGGAATATTTGGAGTATATCTTGCCGAAAAAATTTTGCACCAAAAAATTCAGCGAATTGATGATATTACACTTG
>JAYUKQ010000040.1:0-16900 GCA_043764315.1 bacterium
AATTGACAACCATAACAACCTTAATTTTAATCAAATAATTATGTCTAACTCTTCAACCAAAATTTTAATAGCAACTATTGCAATTGTAATCGTAGGAATTGCAGGAACAGCCGCATGGATTATGAGTCAACCCAAAAAACTCCAAGTTCAATCAACAGATTCTATGTCAACAGTAACTATGAAATCTAAAGACAGTAAAATTAGTTCTATGAGCAAAATGATTATAGATTCGGACATTTCCAAGCCAACAGATGTTAATCAAAAAGAAGCTTCAGCAATCAAGATAAGCATGGCTGAACTAGCAAAACACAATAACGACAAAGATTGTTATATAGCTTACAAAAAAGAAGTTTTTGATATTACAAGTTTTTTACCTAATCATACTGGAGGTGAAAAAAAACCACTCAAATATTGTGGAAAAGTAACAGATAATTTTAGCGAAATACATTCAGGTGGAAATTTTGACGAAGGTCAAGTTGCAGCAATGCTCAAACCAAGATTAATTGGAGTATTGGAATAGATTGATACTAATTAAAGTATTTTTTTTTGGAAGTTAGGAATGCACAAATATTGTATTTAGTGAAAGGAGTGTATTATAGAATCAATCAAAATTCATCAAAGTTACTTGATAAAAATCTGACTTCTGGCACAATGTCAATTCCAAATTCCTGTTTGATTCTAGCTTGCAAAAACTTAACCATTGCTTGAGCATCTTCAAAACTAGCTTGATTATAATTAAGCATTATATTAGGGTGACGATCTGTCATTTTGATTCCGCCAATAGAATATCCTTTGAGTCCTAATTCTTCTAATAATCTTCCAACTGGTAATTTGTTACCAAAAACTATCCATTCTTTGGGAATTGTGGCTTGTTGCTCTGGAGTTAGTTCGCTAAAAAGAATATTTTTGAAAAGTGAACCTGGACTAGCAAAACCTTTGGGATAAACCGAATCCCGCTTAGTGGCAATATCATCATAACGTATTTTGTCAGATTCCAAGTTAGAACCAAATGGACAAAATAACTCAACCTCCAATACAATCCAGTCCAAATCATTTTTGAATTCACTGTGGCGATATATGAAGTGGCAATCTTGATTAGTTAAAGTGTAGATTTTTGGCTTATTAAAAATATTTTTTGAATCTAAAATATCTGACTTGCGAATAGCTTTGACTTGTGTTACTAGATCTTTGATTTCGGTTCCGTAAGCTCCAGCGTTACCAACAGTTGCTCCACCTATCGAGCCTGGCACACGATTGAGACCAACCATAGCACCACTTCCTTCCTCCAGTGACAAATCAACCAAAGTCTGCAAAATAACTCCAGCTTGGGCTGTGATCAAAATACCTTTTTCGTTCTTGATATAACTAATTTGGTTGAGCTTGCTTAGATTGATCACTGCTTGATTGTAGTCCAAATCTTTGTCTGGAAAAACAGTATTAGAACCTCCAGCCAAAAATACAAAAGGTAAATTATTTTTTTTGCAGATTAAGACAGCTTCGACAATCTCACCTTCAGTTGTAGGATAAAACATTTTGGCTACTTTGCCACCAATTCTAATTGTATTGTAATTTTTCAGTTCAGGATCGGTTTGAATAAACATGTTTTTGTAATTTTTTTTAAACAAATGACACGGATTATTCCACATCCAAAGTGCAAAAATCTTTTACGACAATTTTCTTTTCTGTTGGTTTTTCTAATTCTTTGAGCCATTTCATTTCTACATTAAGCTTTGACCAGTCAATTACAACCATTACATTTTCGAACATGTTCATGTCTTTGACTTCAGATAACACCACTCTAAGTATTACATTGTTACCCGTTTTATAGCCTTGTTTTTTGCGATAATCTTGAATCGACCGTTCGAAGTCACGAGCAAATCCGAGTGCTGCCAATTCTTCATTAACAACCAAGTCAACTTTCAGATTGCCTATAGAAGTTTCTTTGTTGAGCATTTCACCTTCTAACATTCCAAGATCTCTAGTAAGTAAGTTACACTCTTTTTGGATTACTTGAATTAGCATTGGCTCAATTGTCAATCCGCTAAAATCAGCGTAAAGAGGTTGTCTAACACGAAGATTAGCCAGCTTACGAGCCGAGTGAATTTCGGATACTAGGTCACGAACTAGACTCATCGTAGTAAGTTTTTCTGTATCCTTAGGAGTTAGCTCAAAAGAAAGCGGATAATTAGTCAAGTGAACAGATTCAAAGTCACCGTGTGATCGAAGGTGTGACCATAACTTTTCGGCATTAAACGGTTGAACACAAGCAATAGTTTTGGCAAAATCTGCAATGGTTTGTTGGAGACAATCAGCCACTTCCTCTCCATATTCAGGCAAATCTTTAGACCTGCGAATATACCATGTAGAAAGATCATTAATGTATGGAACAATTAAGCGAGACGCGTCTGAAACTTGATAGTTGTCCATAGCTTTTTTGAACTGAAGCACAAAATCTTTAGTATAAGCCTGCCACCATTTGTTAAGTGGGTGATTGAATTTGACAGCTCCTGTGCGAGTATTATTAGCAAAAACATAGTTAATGTAAGTTATAGCATTGGCCAGTAATAATGTACTTTCTCTAAAAGTGGTTTCAAGATTACGCTCTGAAAAACTCAAGCTCTCGGCATTTACAACTGGTGAAGACATCAAATATAGTCTAACTGCATCAGCTCCATATTTATCCAAAAGACTATTTGGATCAGCAAAATTCTTTTTTGATTTGGACATTTTTTGACCATCAGATGCCATGACTAGTCCAGTGCAATTAATATTTTTGTAAGCTGGTTGATTGAATATTCCCGTTGAAAGAACATGTAAAGCTCTGAACCAACCGCGAGTTTGATCTTGCGCTTCAACAATCCAATCAGCAGGTACCAAATTCTTAGTATTAGTTGAAAAAGGATAATGAACAGAAGCAAAAGGCATTGAACCAGATTCTACCCAGCAATCTAGAACTTCAGGTATTCTGGTATATATTTCTTTGGTTTCGTCGCGTAAAATAATATCATCAATAAAAGGACGGTGTAAGTCTAAGAATTTGATCAGACCAGTTGGCTCATAATCCAAAACTCCCATTTTGACTTGTTGATAAAAATAAAATTCAGAGTTAATTTTTTTGGAATCTTGATGCAAATTAAGCACCCATGTAGTCCACAGCCGTCTTTCAATTTCGCTAAAAGATATTTGAACGTTTTGGTATTTACGGAATAACTCCATAACTTCATCTAGTATTCTTTGAGCCACAGGAGCAAAAGTAACAATATCCAAGTTCTTGATTTTGCCAAGATCAGTCAAATGTTTGGATCTATACTGAACAGCATTAATTCCAAGAGGAAGCTTGATGTTGGAGTCTACAAGCAGAACAGTCTTTCCATTTTCGTATAGTTCTGGAAGAAGATCACGGTGATTAATTAATTTGTAGATTGGATTAACTGATAATTGGATTAGTTTATCAAGAGAATCAACAAAAATAGTTTTGGTTTTATCTTCATTTTGCCAAATAGGAATTGGATTTCCCCAATAACGATTGCGACTAATACACCAATCTGGAGCTGTTTCTAGCCCTTTACGAAAACGACCTTGTTTGAGACTAGGTGGATTCCAGTTAATTTCTTCATTTAGCTCTACCGATCTTGGAATTAGTTTGGTTTCAGCAATGTACCAACCTTCTTGAGCGCAGTAGTAGACTTTTTTGTTGTCACGACTGTAGAGAGCAACGCGGTGTGTGTAATTAAATTTAGCAAAAATCTGACCTTTGGATTCCATTACATCCAAGATTGGAGCGTTGGCAGAGACGAATTTTTTACCAAAGGCAGGCTTAAGAATAGGGTCAAGTGTATCCATTAATTCACCGCTGGAATTAAGAGTTTTGAAAAGTGGAATATTGTACTTTTTGGCGAGTTGAAAATCGTCTTCACCATACGTTGGACACTCGTGAGCAATACCTGTTCCATCTTCATCGGTAACGAAATCAGCTACATATACTCTATAACAGTTCTTAATCTTGTCTTGATTATATTTGTTATTAAGTTGGTCAGAATTATCAAAAAGTGGTTCGTATTCCAATCCTTGTAGATCATTACCAATAAAAGTGGCTAATTTGACAATATTCGAGCCAATTCTGGTTAAGTATTCACTACTATCTTCATCCTCTTCAACTGTTAGTTTGACAGCGTCGTGAAGTTTGTGAGACAGAACTGAAACAGCTAACTTTTCGGCTATAACGACTATTTCTTCTGAAGTTGGAAGATAAAACATAGAATATTCTACCTCTGGACCAATTGCCAAGGCCGAGTTACCAGGAAGTGTCCATGGAGTTGTAGTCCAGGCCAAAAGATTAACTGGATAAGGTTTCTGGAGGATACTTTTGATACTGTTAAGAGTTTCTATATTTTCAACTAGAGTATCTAATTCTGGGCGTATTTCTTCCACAAGGATTTTGGCAGATTCCTCAGTGGTCATAAAACTCTCCCATTTGATCGAGTCAAACTCATTAAAAGATTGTTTTAGAATTTCTTCTTTAGTTGCTTTTTTGACACCTGGATTAGTTAGTCTGTCAGCTTTGGATTGCATTTCAGATTGAATTCTAAGTTGATCACCAAGAGCAGTTTCAATTTCGGAAAGAATTTTTTTGACGAATTTGCCAATAGAATCAGTTCTACATTTGAATTTAACAATTGGAGTTTCCATAGTTTCGTTTTTATATTCTATTTCCATTGCAACATCAGTGTGAGTCAAAGGCACACCAACAGACGGAGAATACATGCTAATTCTATAATCTTTGTATAGTAATCCTTTGTCCCAGAGTTGACCAAGCCCCCACCAAACCGATTCAATAAATTCGTTATCCATTGTTCTATATTGATCATCCATATCCACCCAGCGACCGATACGCTCAATGGTTTTTCGCCACTCTTCATCAAAAAGCATTACTTTGGAGCGACAGTAAGAATTGAATTTTTCGATAGTAACTTCTGATTCAATTTGTCTTTTATCTCTTATTTCAAGATCTTTTTCAGCTAAAACTTCAATTGGTGCACCGTGACAATCCCAACCCCAGCGACGTGGTACATACTTGCCTTGTTGAGTTTGGTAACGCAAAACAGTGTCTTTGAATTGAGAGATCAAAATATGCCCCCAGTGAGGCATTCCAGTTGCAAATGGTGGACCATCAAAAAATACAAATGCTTCTTTACTTTGATTCTGTTGAACTGATTTTTCAAAGATTTTTTGTTCTCGCCAAAATTTTAATATTTCTAGTTCGTTGTTAAGCATAAAAGTGTATTTGGATCAATATATAATTAGTATTATAGGC
The DNA here is from genome assembly GCA_043764315.1 of bacterium. Classification (GTDB taxonomy): domain Bacteria; phylum Patescibacteriota; class JACMRA01; order JACMRA01; family JACMRA01; genus JAYTWQ01. The sequence goes on from JAYUKQ010000040.1 coordinate 5,315, forward strand.
TCAAGCCAAATATTTTGTCAAATAATTTTTTAGAACCAAAAACAAATTGTAATACTCAAAAATTGAACCTAATTAAAGCTATTATCATTTCTAGTCTCTGAATATAGAAGGTTACAGTTTTGTATGATACTATTTGGTTAATCTGATTTGTGCAATGGGTATAGCGGCAATTGAGTTGATATGTTTAGCTAACTCGTAAGTATTGACTTTTTACTTTGCCTAAAGTATTTGTGGAGTATCAAGTTTGTTTATGTATGATATAAATCTAGGTCTTAAGAGTATAGTGTTTTGTAGCAATCCTAGCCAATTATGTTTTGATCTATACGAAGGCTGCACTCATCCAACTCTAAGTGACGTTCTATCTTAGTCTAACCATTTATTTATTCCAAATCTAATTTTCTCAAATGCTTCTATTCTAATTATAGAAGTTTTTTTATACCCAAAAATCTACCAAGTTTTACCAAGTTACAGTTTAAAGTTAATTGGCACCAAATTAACCATTGTTAAGTGGCTGGCGACGAAGTGACTGGGGTTTCTTTTGGAATTGGGATGCGCAAACATTGTGTTTAGTGAAAGGAGTATACATCCTAAACTACAACTTTGATCCATTCATTTTGTCCAAGACAGATAGCTAGACCATTTAGTTCTAGTAGGCTCAAATGAGTGCTAATTTCAGTTGAGTTGAATTTGCACTTAGTAGCTATTATTTCTACAGTTTGAGGTAAAATAGTCAAGTGACTGTAGACTTTGGACTCCTCTTGACTACCGAATTGAATGGTGATTTGAGTGTTGATTTCGGGATGAGTTTTGAGTCCAAGCAGGTCAAACACATCTATACTTTCAGTGATTATACTAGCTCCTTGTTTGAGTAGTTGAAGGTTACCTAGGAAGTTGGAATTGCGTATATCAGCTGGAGTGGTGGCGACAGTTTTGCCGTGTTCTCTGGCTTGCACCGAAGTTATTAGAGAGCCAGAATCTTTGGCTGCCTGCACAACCCAAGTCAAATCAGTCAGAGCTGCCAGAATCCTATTACGTTGTGGAAAAGTATAAACATTAGGTGAAGTCATAGGCGAATATTCACTCAACACACAGCCACCTGTATCTACGATTTGCTTTAACATATTACAATTCTGACTAGGATAAAAAACCTCTTTGCAGTGACCTGAACCGATTACTCCAATTGTAAAAGAATCATTATCGAGTGCAGTTCGGTGAGCCAAAGTATCTATACCGATTGCCAATCCAGATACAACTCCGACACCAGATCGGCAGACTGAACCAAGAATACTAGGCAAAATAGTTTGGCTGTAAGTATCGATTTGACGAGAACCAACCACAGTTAACATCAATGGATTAGAGATATTTTTGGTGCTGCCACAGCAATATAGAACTAGTGGAAAATTACTCAATACTTTGAGACTTTGAGGATAATCTGGTTGTTCAAAAGTCAAAAGTTGAATCTCATTATCTTTTATTAATTTTTGCAGTTCAGCTATTTTTGGTTCTGGATTTGCTGGCTTATATTTGGCTAACCATTTTGGCTTTAAGGTTTTGAGCTCTTCAAAATCATCATTTAGAGCAGAATTCAAATCTGGATAAAACTTTAAAATTTGGTTTAATCTAGCTGGTGTAAGATTAATCTTGTCCTGCAAATAAGCTAGAATCAAGTCATGTGGTAATGAATCATCAGAAACAAATAGAGACATTTGATTTTAATTAAAAAAAGTTAAAGATAAAGTATAAAAAAGTTTTTTTTGTTTCGAAATAGCAAATTAAATTGAAATTTGCCAATAGGTGTGAATCACAATTCTAAAGCTGTTATTTTGGTTAGAATATTATTGATATATTCATTCTACTTTAGTCAAAATTTCTTCAACCCGTTTCCAAAAACTAGAATAGCTAACAATGTCCAAGTTGTCGTATAGCTCATTCTCTAAGTTCCAACCGCCGTCGAGTGTAATGTGAGAATCAGGATTATTTTTAGCTAACTCCATAGCTTTTTGTTGATCTTCTGGGGTCATTTTTTGACCAGACTTACCTGCCAAAACAGTCATTAATAGATAATTTTTTTTGGATTCTAATTGCCAATTCGACCATTCTCCAAGATCTAACCATTCTCCAAGTTCAAAGTTACTTATCTCTGGCAAAAAATCCAACATTTTAGTTTGCTCTTTGGTGACAAAAACCTTACCACTCCACTCTTGATCAAAAGCTAATTCACTAAAAACAGGAATCAAATAGTCGATAGTATTATCCATATCATTATCTGTCGCCATGAAGTGGATACTCAAATCAATTCTATGCTGGTCAAAATATTGAGTTATTAGTGGAAAAACATCTTCAGGTTGTAAACTTGGTTGAACACCTCTGTTAGCTGCAAACTCTGGTCCAACAAAATCCAAATGAAGTATGATTATTTCACTTTGCTGAATTTTTAATATTTGTGTTTCATATTTGCTAATTAGCTTGATTTTTTGGTCTAAAGCGGCTGTATTGTATTCTAATAACGAAGGTAAAAATGGCATAATAATTCAATTTATTAATAAAAAGATTTGTGTACAAATGATCATAGCTTGACAAAAAAGCCGCTTCGTGTCAATCTAATAGACGTTGTGCTAATGAATTAACTGATATACTTTGTTGATTTTGTTCTTTAACTGGTTCTGTAGCTCAGCTGGTAGAGCAGAGGACTTTTAATCCTTTGGTCGTGGGTTCAAATCCCACCGGGACCACCAATATTTAATTACAATTCACTACATTTTATATGTAGCTTTTTATTACCCAAGTTTTGAGGCTGTAAGAATTAAGATATATAAAATTAAAACCCAATTGCGGCAGATTCGTCTCATTAAAAATGACTTAAAACCAATACTTTTTGAATGATTTATCAATCCAATTAATTTTTCAAACAATCAGGTCTGGATAAATCTATTGACAATCGTTTTTTTTTTGAACAGAATACTATTTATGGATACTAAACTATTTTTTGAAATCTTGAGTTGGTCAGCAGTTTTTTGTAATATATTATCGTATTATCTCGTTTCTACCAAAAGAGTTCAAGGTTTTGGCTGGACTTTTCAAGCCTTAGTGTTTTTTGCCAATTTTTTCTTTATTGCTGTGAACACTTACCGTGGAACATATTCGTTTGTTGCGATGAATGCATTTTACTTGATTATCAACTTTCATACCTTTTACAAACTCATCCAAGTCCAAAAATAATTCTCCTTTTGATAGGAGACTTTTTAGTTACTATACTTCTTATTAATTTGTTCAACTTTGGCGATATTAGCTTCGTGTTGTGTGTTACTTTGAGCGAAGTATTTTTTGCCACTGGCATCTGATACAAAGAACAAATAATCATTTTTGACTGGATTAAGTACAGCTTGAATGGAATCAACTGTCGGTGAAGTGGTTGGAGCTATTGGGTAACCAACATTTTGGTAAGTATTGTATTTGGTTTTGACTTCTGGTGAGTTGAGAAACAAGCAATTGGTTTGAGATTTGAGGGTTTGTTGACACAGAGATTTGCCAGTTCCGTACGTTACAGTTGGATCAGATTGCCATTTCATATTCTCTTTCAGTCGATTAAAAAAAGTTCCAGCCATTAGTCTTTTTTCTTGAATGAACTCATCGCGATTGGAATTATTGACACCTTCAATTGGTCGACCAGTTTCTCGCTCTATAACAGCTGCCATATTGATAACTTGAGCAAAAGCTTTTGGATCTGGTTTGGAGTTAATTTTTTGCCATACTTTTTTGTCAAAATTTTTGAGTAGTTTGGTGTATATTTCTTTGGGGGTAATTGGCGTTGCAAACTCGTAGGTGTCAGGATACAGATACCCTTCCAAGTAGTATTTGGCACAATTGTCCAACTTTCCATATTGGCAATTCAAACTCGGCGGAAGGAATCCAAATTCACTTTGACTAAAAGTTTTTGGATCTTGAGCAATTTTGACCATTTCAGATTCGTTAGCAATTCCTGATTTGGTCACTCTTTGAATAATATCATCAACAGTATCACCTTCTCTAAAAGTTATTTTGGCACTATTTTTGGATTTATTTTGATTTTGTTCTTCAATTAATTTGGCTTGAATTTGCATTTGATCAAGAATTTGCTCTGGACTAGCTGGTAATTGAAGTTGGTATCGACCTGGATAAAATGTCCATTTGTCTTTGAATTGAGCTTTGAGAGGTAATGCCCAACCTGAATTTATGACACCATCGTTGGCTAATTTGTCTCCAGTAATTGAGAGGTTATCTCCAGCTTTGACTTGTATGAAGTAGTTACCCTTGATTTTGGTGTTAGTGGAAAACAGAGAATTGTTTAACCATAAGACAATTGTAATTAAGATTATACTAAATATTAGCCCAAAAATTAGCTTGATTGGTTTTTTTGAATTTAGATTTGGTCGTCTATTGTATTTTGACATGGCTTTAATCTATCTCAAATGGCTAATAGTGGTCAAGCCAAAACACATGTTGACTTTATAAAAAAAGTATGTTATTATCAAATCCCTATGACTAAAATCATCACAACTATACTACTATTTACTTCATTTTTAACTTTGTTACCAACACAACAAATTAGTGCAGCAACTTCCAATTATTCGCTAAGAATTTACAAAAAAACCAACCGTAAAAATCCAAAAATAAACCGATTCAATCAACCATTAATTATGGCTACTACTTCAGTTCCAGCAGGAATGATTAGGTGTAACGGTAAGATTATCAAAGCAACTTTTTGTACAAATTCTGCACCACGACCTCAACAAGGAGGATCTAGTAGAAGAACAATCGCAATGTAAACAATGAATATATAGCACCGTCACAGGTGCATTTTTTAAGTTCTTTTTTTGATTATTCTAGTCTTCACCACGCATTGCAAGTCCAATGGCTGTAGATAATTGATTCACAATCGGTTGCATATATGGTCTATGTTCTTCATCAACTAGGATATTACGAGTCGGATCAGATACGAATATTGGTACTGGGAAACCTCTGAAGAATTCTAAGAATCCTGCGATATGAACTCCACCACCAGTGAATACAACCTTGTTGGGAACTTGAGAGATTTTTTTGTTAGAATTGATGAATAGTTCTAATTCTGAACGGATGATAGATAGCTGATCAAAGACAGCTTTGGGTAGAATGTACAGATTAACTAGTGCTAAGTCTTTTTTGAAATTTTCGGAAACCAAAAAATTACTACCTAAGGTTGTTGCCAAATCTTCACTAATTCTATCTCCTCCAACATTAATATGAGAACTGGATCTAAGTACTCCATCCACAACGATCGAAAAAGTGGTGTGCTTGGCACCGATATCAACCATAACTGTATTACCAGCATCTTGACCCAAAGTGGAGCGAATCTGTGATATAGTTTGATTTTCAAGACCGATTCCATCCAAGTTAATATGTTCAAGAAGATTACGACTATTCTCCATTACGAAGTCGGGTAGGGCATTAATTATCACACGTTGTTTGCCAGTGTAAGCTTTGATTCTGGGATCATCGTTAATTATTGACCAAGATAACCGCATTTCATCTGGTGGAAATGGTAAAATATGAATAGCTTGTTTTTCAATTTCTTCTTGGATCATTTTTTTGTCCCAATGAGCTTCAAAGTCCATACTAGTTACAAAGACATTACGAGAAGCTGCTCCAATCACAGCTTTAATTCCCGTAAAACTACCTGATTTGTATACTTCAGTTATTATCCTTGAGAGATTACGAAGTTTGGCACTATCCCAGTAGCCTTCCAAATCAATTTCGTGGCGAGCGATACCATATGTTGCAACAACTCTTTGACCTTTGATAGTTTTGACTTCTGCTAGTTTGATACAATTGGATCCGATATCTAGGCCAATTAGTGTTTTATCGAACATAATAAGTGCAAATGATTAATTTAAATTATTTTTAAAATTTCTTACGATTAAGCTTGTTGAAAACTTTCTGGACTGTAACTAGTCTGGTTAAATATATGAAACTAGTGTTACATAGTGAGTTAGTCTTGACAAATAAATTGACATACATTTGATAGATATCTCTTTTTTGTGTGGCTAACTAGATACCAAATTATTTCAAATTAAATCTATCTCCTAGGTTTGAATTTTTTCTTAGGTTTTGGTTTGAAAGTAGTTTTGGAATTGTTTGATTTTTCTTCATCGACTTTGGTGCTTTGACTTTTGACTTCTTCTCGGAATTGATTACCTCGATCGTAAGCATTTTTGAATAATCCAAAACTAGCACTAGCGCATGACATTAAGCAGATTTTGTTTTGACCAGTTAACTTATAGGCTAATTCAACAGCTTTATACATACTTTTAGCTGTCATTACATTTACCTTAGCTCGATCTAATTCAATGGTGATTTTGGAGCCAGTTGGTTCAAAACAAATAAAATTCTTGATTCTAGTTCGGGTTAATTTGTTAGCAAGATCAGTGTAATCTAGACCTTTGTCGTGACCGCCAATAATTATTGTCTCAAGCAAATCTGGATTAAAGCTGTTAATAGCTGACCAAGATGCTTCAGGAATAGTTGCTAGATCATCAGCGTAAAAGTTAATATCTTTGAAGTTACCGATGAACTCCAATCGACCTTCTAACGGTTGATAAGTTTCTATTGCAGCCAAAATTTTGTCTTCTGTAATTCCCAGAGTTAAGCAAGTCTCCATGGCTAATTGACAGTTAATCTGATTATGTTGACCCAAAAGTTTGGTCTTAAAAATATGTTTAGCTTTAACAATTTTGGCTTGAATTGGTAGTTTTAACTTGTTAACTTTCATGACTTGAGCGAATTGTTCCGAAAATAAAACCAAATCAGTTGAGTCTTGTTTGTTAATCAAATTCAATTTGGCATTTAGGTATTCACCCACGTTAGCATGAACGTCTTGGTGATCGAGATAAAAAGAAGTAAAGACAGCAATGTGTGGAGAGTGTTGCAAAAATTCAGATTGAAAACTGGACACTTCAAAAACGTAAAATTGATTACCTTCAGTTTGGTATAATATATCAAGGTTAATATTGCCAATGTTACCTAATAATTCAGCTTTTTGACCATTTTTAGTTAGAATATGTTTGATCAAACTAGCCGTGGTAGATTTACCTTTGGTTCCTGTTACGGCGATTAATTGTTTTTTATTTATTTTTTCAAAAAGTAAATTAGTTAAAGAATTGAATTGTAATTCTGTGGAATTAATTGGACTACCTAAGTGTGTAATTTTGTGAAAGGAAATTCCTGGACTCTTAAAAATTTGGTCGTAATTTTGTTGAAGGTCTAAGTGTTTGTAAGTTGTAATATTTTTGGGTAATTCCAATTCTATGACTAGTTGATCATATATGTCGATCTGTTCAACTTTATCTTTAAAATATTCCAAAACAGCTTGACCTTCTTTACCAAAGCCAATAATGGCGATTTTTTTGTATTTAGTCATACATTTAGTTTAGTGTTAAAGACTGTAATTGGTCAAGAATATGTTAATTTTTTAGTTAGTTTTGAATTTGTATTCAAATTTGTATTCAATCAAGGTCGTGCTCAAATCATCATTTAATTTTTTATTTAATTTTTGCTGGTTAAACCCAAATATCAAAATTGCCAAAATACGCTTAAATCAATTCAACTATAGAATCCCCAAGCCTTTGTATCACCCCTTTAAAAAAAGTTAACTTAAATCTAAGTAATTTTGAAGTTGAGAATTTGATTGGAGTTTTTAATTCGAGTTTGAAACAACTAAAATCTTTATTTATATCTACAATACAACCAAATACCCACCTAGTCAGTTACGATTAAGTGGGTGTTTTCTAATGGGATAGCTGTACCCAGTGTGGGAAGTGATTTGATTAATCTATGATAAATCTATTTTTTTATATTTTGACTTCTTTAGATTTGATTTTTTATTATGATACTTTAATATCTTTTAGAAGGTTTGCACTTCTCTTGTTAAAGAAAATCGCTGCTAAGACTACACTTGAAAAAGCTACAATTATACTTGTAATAACATTCAAACCACCACTTCTAACTAAACTTGTGTTAGTGTTGATATTACTGTTACTATTGGAATCAGCTACTGTTACAGTGTTAGTTTTGGATTCATTTGAATTGGTGACTGTGTTCTGATTGGAGTTAACAGTGGTAACAGTTGGAACAACTGCAACATCTTTTTTAACAGTTTCTACAATTTCAGTTCTGATCGTATTCGTATTTGTATTCGTATTTACGTTACTATTAGAATTTGAATTAGTATTTAAGTTAGTGTTGCTATTATTATTCTCAACATTCATATTTGGAGTTGGTCTAGTCCAAGAACTGTACCAGTTATTCCAATTATTAGTGATGTAATTGTACCAATTGTTGTTAGTCGTATTAGTGTTGTTGTGGTAGTAATTATTGTTAGTGGTGTGTGAACTTGAGGAAGAACTACTAGATGAACTTGAAGAAGAAATAACACAAAGACAATTACTTGAACTTGAAGAAGAGCTAGAACTTGGAGTTACTGAAGAACTACTAGATGAACTTGAACTTACAATAGAACTTGAAGAACTACTTGAAGAGGTTGCTACCTGTTCATTTATGCCACACTCGTAATATCCTGTGATTGTGTTACCTTGGTAATTAACAGTTACACCACCAACAGACATTGTTGAGTTAGCCAAAATGTTTGAATTCCAATATGTGTTTTGGGTTGTGAACTGATAAACATCATTAATAGGTTTTGGATAATTAAATCCCCATATATTAACAGGTAATTGACCAGCTTGGTTTTTGTGGTTGATATACCAATTGTTGATAACTTGATTCGTTTTATTTTCTATTTTGTATTCTGTATAGAAGTAATTAGAGTTATTTTTGTTCCAAATTTCTGAAACTGTGTTAGTTACAACTGCAACAACTACACCATTTTTGGTAATTTTACACTCTGTTATAATCGGTTGGAAAATCTTATTAGAACTACTTGAAGAATTAGAACTAGAACTTGGAGTTAAAGAATTTGAACTTGAAGAAGAGCTGGAACTTGAAATTAAAACAGAACTTGAACTTGCAACAGAACTTGAACTACTTGAACTTGAAGAAGAGTTAGAACTTGGAGTTACTGAAGAACTACTAGATGAACTTGAGCTTACAACAGAACTTGAACTTGAAGAACTTGATACAACTGTTCCACATAGACCTTTTACAATTATATCTTTGAATTCATATTTTTTGTTGTTGCTATCTGTTACAACTATTGTTACATTGTTAGTTCCTGCAAAATTATTAATTGAAACAAAATTAACTTGTAAACTACCTTCAGTTTCACCGTTGGCGTTAATACTACTTGAAACACTTACTTCGTAATTAAAGTTGGTGTTACCAGTAATACTACTTAAATTAATTGTTGAATTAGAACCAATGAAATTGACGCTACAATCTGTTTGATTTTTGATCAATACTGTAGTTGGTTTGGTAGAACTACTTGAACTTACAACAGAACTTGGAGTCATTGAAGAACTAGCGCTTGAAGAACTTACAATAGCAATTGAAGAACTGCTTGAAGAAGATCCACAAATCACAACATTACAATCGCGATATTCTTTTTTGATTGGAAGTTGTTTACACTTGGTTTCAGTCATTTCAGTCCATCCGTATGGACAAACTCTTATTGTTGTAGGGATTTTGTGAAGTTCAGTTATTTTGGAATACGTTTGAGCTGTCCACTTAAAAGTAGCTTTGTTAGTGAATATACTACCACAGACCAAAGGATCAAAAGCGACATTATAATTGTACCAAGCTGTTCCTGGTCCATTACACTCCAAATCGGAAGCTAAGGTGATTTGAGTTGACTCAAAATCTACACGTCCACCAGTTGAACAAAGATTCAAACCATTAAGCGTACCAGCGTCAGTTGCTTTTATGTTTTGGTTATCAGAAGCGTAAAAATAAGTACAACCTAATGAATGCACTCTAGTTTCAATTACGGCACACGAGTTATACATTCTTACATATCCAGCCTTGCAACCGTCGGTATAAGAGATTTGACTGATTTTGTTTTCGGCAACACAGTGACCATCAACTAAATTACCTCCGTTTGGACAGACTTCTTCGGTCTTGGTAATTGGGTTAGTTGTCAAACAAATTTTGTCAGTTGGGCAGGGTGTACAAGTTGTACCAGTGAATATTTCACCATTTTTGTCACAAGTTTTTGGAGTTGCTGGTCTTGAACATTTGGTATTAGAAACTATAAAACCATTTGGACAGTCAGCTAGTTCTGTCTTTGGAATTGTTCTAATTACATCATTTGAAGTGATGACTTGAGGAACGAATCTAAAAGTTGTTTTGTCCAGACCATTCAAGATATTAGCACAAATAATTGGTCCAGTTCCAGCAGCTACGCCAGCACTGTATCTTTTTAAGTTAAAGCCTTCTCCTTTGCAGTGACGACCATCAATATCTGTTACATTTGGAAGGTAAACATTGGAGGTTTGAGTTGGATCAATTTTGCAAAGACCATTTTCAGCATCGATTGCTTTATAAAAATCAGTACAAACTTTAGTTTGGGAAACTACACACAATGAATCCATTAACTGACCTGACTTACAACCTTGGTCGTAACTAGTAAAAGTAGGTCTAACGAAAGTACAGTTTTGACTTTCTAAGGTTTCAGCTGTTGTACAAGCATAAACAGTGTCAGCTTTGGAGAGTTTTTCCATCATCGATGGGCCAAATGATGCAGTAACAAATACTGTCAACATACAGACCACAGCCGCGATGCTTAAAATTAGTTTTTTAGACATATACACAAAAATAGCGATACTTCGTAAGTAATCAAGTTCCAATGTAGCATAGTTTTTGGCTACTGTCAAAAGTGAATAATATCAACTGTATATCAAGTTAAAACAATATTCGAATGACTGTATCTCGACAGGAGCCAATGAATACAATTTTGGAATTTGGGTCAATATCTACTATCAATCCCAAATAATAATCTGTATCTTTGGTGTTTTGCCAAATGCTTGTCATAATCGTTTGTATCAGTTTTACTGTGTGAATATGTCAACTTGGGAACAATACAATCAAAAAGCTCTTAGTCAAGAGCAAGTAATAGTCAAAACAAAGGCTAAAGAAAGTAATAATTTTGTGTTACCGACTCGAAGTTACTGGGATATTATTCGTGACAACGTGTTTAACCCAATTAACAATATTCTCTTTGCCATATTTGCTTTATTGATATTCATGGGTAAGTATAGTGATTCTATAGTCTACATTGGTGTAGCGATTATTAATATTGTTGTCGCTGTGATTCAAGAGATTAGTTCCAAACAAAAACTAGACCAAATAGCACTTTTGACTAAGCCCAAAGCTCGTGTTCTTAGAATCGTAAACAATATAGCTCAAGAGCAAATTATAGATCCTTTGACTATTGTTACAGAAGATATACTTATTGCATCTCAAGGTGACCAAATTCTAGTTGATGGAATTGTACTGGAAGGCAAAATTGAAGTTGATGAATCTCAACTAACTGGTGAAAGTGATCCGATTAAAAAAATTATTAATAGCGATATTTCCTCTGGTTCTTTTGTGACAAGTGGTCAAGTAATTTATCAAGCGACT
>JAYUKQ010000041.1:0-4538 GCA_043764315.1 bacterium
TAGGCTTCCATCATATGTTTGAATTTGGTCTTAACTTCGTCTTCGGTGTAACCAATTGTTTTGAAGGCTTCCATCAGGGTTGTAGCATCCGAGTTGCGAACACCACCAGAGAGAACTTCATAACCATTTAGGGTCAAATCATATTGAATTGCTCTCATTTGAGTTAGTTTGCCTGTCTCCTTAGCTTGATTCAAAGTTTCTAATTTAGTCATTCCTTCTTGAGCTTGCCAGACACCAAAAGGATTGTGAGCAAAGTCTAGTTTGCCATCTTCTTCCTCAAAAAATGGAAATTCGTAAATCCAAGCAAACTTTAATTCACCATGTCTAATAAAACCACCATCAAGAACTTTGTCCAAATGCTTGGCTATGTGTAATCTCATTTGATTTTGAGACTTGTAGACGACACTAGAATTGTTATTGGCCACGAATAGAACTAGATCTCCAGTTTGTAAGTTTAATTCTTTTTGAATTTCAGTTTTTTTGATTTCTTGTTCTGCTTCATCACCGAAAAATTTGAAGATTGGAGATTTGGCACCTTCTGAAGTGTATTGAATATATGCAATTCCAGGCAATCCGTTGGCTCGACCTATCTCTTGAATCTTGTCTAGATCAGAGCGTGAGAATTTGTCGACATGATTTTTGATCACCAAAGCTTGAACTCTGGCTTCCGAGTTTTCACACATATCTGCAAAAACCTTAAAACCACAATTTTTGAATAAGAATTTGACATTTAACCATTGTAGATCAAAACGTAAATCTGGTTTGTCACTACCATATTTGTTCATCGAATCTGCGTGACTAATTCTAACAAAACCATTTTCTTTATCACTTTTTGGAATTCTAAGTTTGGTGAATTGTTCTAACACTTCACAGGCAAATTTTTGGTTAATTTCAAAAATATCTTCTTGATCAGCCCAAGCAACCTCGGCATCAATTTGATAAAAATCACCAGGATGCCTGTCACTTCTTGGATCTTCATCGCGGAAGCAGGGAGCAATTTGGACGTATCGATTGAAACCGCCGACCATCAAGAGTTGTTTGAATTGTTGTGGAGCTTGTGGTAAAGCATAAAATGTTCCTGGGTGAATACGAGATGGAACTATAAAATCTCTTGCGCCTTCTGGGCTTGGATTAGCCAAAATCGGTGTAGTTACGTCAATAAAGTTTTCTTTGGCAAACCAATTACGAGTCGACAATATTAGATTATTCTTAGTGGTTAGCATTTTTTTGAGCTTATTCCTTCTAAGGTCAAGATAGCGATATTTGAGTCTCGTTTCTTCTCCTGCTAAGTTACCAGTTTCGGCGTGAATATCAAATGGCATTGGTGCCGCTTTGGAAATTATTTCGATTGTTTGAGCGACTAATTCTATTTGTCCTGAAGGTAAATTAGGGTTAATTAGTGATTCATCTCTAGCGACGATTTTGCCAGTAACTTTGATTACATATTCTGAATGAAGTTTTTCGGCTATTTGGAAGGCTTTTGAGTTAGCAGCTGGATCAAAAACACATTGCAAAATATCAGTTTGGGATCGTAGATCGACGAATATTAATCCACCGTGATCGCGAATTGTGTGACAGAATCCACCAACTGTTAGAATTTGGTTAACATTATTTAGGTTAATTTTAGAAAAATCTAAAGAAAGTTGTTTGAGCATATAGGTTTAGAGTCAAAGAGTTTTGAATTTTTGGCAAGGTAATTTAAGTCTGATTTGGATTATTTGTAAAAAATAAAAAGTTGAAATATAATTGTACCGAATCCTATACCGAATCCTTAAAACTAATGACAACTTTGGAGTGTATATATTCACAAAAGTGTCTTATATTAATCTGTGTATCAAATCTAATCAACACACGATTATTCAAAAATAGTTTAGTTAGGAATCAAAGTGAATTAAATGATATAAAACTATGAACAATTATGAAAACAAAAAAATCAACATTCTATTTTGCAACTTTATAGCTAAATTAGTTTCGATAATCAGGGTAGTATTTGTTTTACTATTATTTGTTGCTATTAATTTTTATAGTGAAACCAACTTATTCTTTTTAAAAGTACAAGCTGTTCCATCTTTTGGTGTAAGAATCAACCAAAATACTGCTCAACTTGATCCAACTTACTCTAATTCAGTCAATTTTACAGTTATATTTGCTGAAGCAATCAATGTGTCTTCTTTTACAGCTGCTGATATAGTTTTGACTGGTACAGCCAACGGTAAAACCGTAAATTCTATAACTCAAATCACTCCAAATGATGGGACTACTTTCGTTGTCAATGTAACCACAACTAGCACTGGTACAGTTATTGCTAATATTCCAGCAAGTGTATTCAGTGTTGTGTCAACAATTCTTGGAACCACTGGAAGACAACCAAGAGGTGTAGTCAGAGATTCCGCTGGTAACACTTACACAGTCAATACTAATAGTAACAACGTAACTAGAATAACCCCCGCTGGAGTCTCAACTATTTTTGGAACAACTGGTACTAATCCAATTGGAATCACAATTGATTCGGCTGATAATATATACACAGCCAATAGTGGATCTAACAACGTAACTAGAATAACCCCCGCTGGAGTCTCAACCATCTTTGGCACCACTGGTAGTAGCCCTAATGGAATAGCAATTGATTCGGCTGGTAATATATATGTCGCTAACTTCAATAGCAACAACGTAACTAGAATAACCCCCGCTGGAGTTTCAACTATTTTTGCGACTATGGCTGCTGGAAGTAATCCCATTGATATAGTGTTCAATGCTGGCAATATATATGTCACTAACTTCAATACCAACAATGTAACTAGAATAACTTTGGCAGGAGCCTCAAGTATATTTGGAACAACTGGGACTAATCCTAGGGGTTTGGTTTTAGATTCTGCTGGCAATCTTTATACAGCTAATACTAATAGCAACAATGTAACTAGAATAACCCCCGCTGGAGTCTCAACTATTTTTGGAACAACTGGTGCTAATCCAATTGGAATAGCAATTGATTCTGCTGGTAACATCTACACAACCAACACTAACAGTGACAACGTAACTAGAATAACCCCCGCTGGAGTTTCAACTATTTTTGGAACAACTGGTAGTAACCCAAGAGGAATAACAATTGATTCTGCTGGCAATCTATACGTTACTAACTATGGTAACGGTAACAACAACAACACTGTAACTAGACTTACTAATACGCTTACATCTGGTGTAGCCAATCTCACTATTGATGGTAATGGTGCCAGTACATCTACCGATAATTCTATTACAATAATAGCCAACGCAACTGTATCAGGAGTTGCTTTTGTAGATAGAAATGCTAATGGTATTAGAGACGAAATTGACACTCTGGCAGCGGTGCAGATACAAGCCAAAAAATTCTCTGATAATTCAATTGTTGCAACTCAAATCACGGCGGCTAATGGAGTGTATAGCTTTTCTTTGCCAGCTGACAACTACTATTTTGAAGTTGTTTCTATTCCAGTCAATTTCACTATTACCACCCAAAACGCTTCAGGTTCTAATAATAGCAATAACTCCGAATACTCTCCTACAACTTCAAGAACAATTGGTGTTGGTTTGACATCAGGTTTGACTCTTAATAACTTTGATCTTGGATTGATCCCATCAATCGACTTGAGTGTTCGAAAAACTTCCTCTGGTGGCTCCAATAGTAGTCCTATCACCTCTGGAACGGTGAGTCTAAACACCTTTGTTGATTACACCCTTGTAGTTACAAATAATAATACATCATATCCTAGCTCTGGAGTTGTAACAGTTACAGATACGCTTCCAATGTCAACTGTCGAATATTTGTTTAGTTCTGGAGTTGGTTGGAATTGTAGTTTTGTATCACCTACTGTGACGTGTGTTTCCAACATTTCTATACCAGCTAATTCTAATTCTAATCCAATTACCATAACCGTTAAAACAATTTAGAAATTTAAGATCATTTGTAAAAAATAAAACTTTAGCTTATACTACTCATCAGTATCAAAAATACAAAATAAAAATAAAAAAATTACAGTTATGAAAAATAAAAAAATTATAAATACAGTTATACTTTCAGGTCTTTCACTTTCTTTGTTAACAGGATTTGCTTACACAACACTTTTTAGTGACCAAAATAATTATAGAATAGCCCAAGCAGCCCCAATCCCAGGTTCATCAACAGTGGGTGGTGCCAATTCAGTCAACATGAACAAAGTCTATCTTAACGGTAGTAGTGAAACAGAAAACCTAACAGTAGCTCCAAATGGTACAGTAACAGTAAGAGTCAAATACGACAACACTGGAACTCAATCTGTAACCGATGCTACAATCAAGGACTCTCTCCCAGCAGGATTCACTTATGTATCAGGATCTATCAAAAACTGTATTACTCCAAGCTTTGCAGAAGAACTATGTGACGTAGCTAACACATCTCAAAAAAATACCATGTTCAATAATCTTACAGGAACAGGTATGTCACCAGTAGCAGGTCTATACGATGCAGCTTCACCAACAGCTACAGGTGGAACTGATCCATCAGCTACAAGTGGTATCTTAGA
>JAYUKQ010000042.1:0-4478 GCA_043764315.1 bacterium
CTGTGGCACAACAAAACAAAGAAGGAAAGATCTAATAATAGAATTCCTAAATTCAAGAGGTAAATCTATCACCTAAAAAGTTTCTTTAGATCAGAATTAATGATGGTTTCTAGTTTTAGCTAATCAAATCTGAAATATATCGACTTTTGTGGACATTTTTATGTGTATTAAATTTAGGAAAAATTACTTGACTTCGTATAAAATCTAATAAATTAAAAAATAGAAAGAGAATTATAAATTAAAAAAATTGCCAGAAGTATAAATCCAATTTTGAACAAAAGGTAATTATATTTATTCAAGACAACCCTAATTTTTTTGGTAATTTGATCAAAATTCAATCGATTAAAATAATAAATGAGAATTATTACTATTGGTGGTAATACAAATATTAGATTGTACAATGCAAGAAATCCGAGACTTACAAAAAGACTAAAATTTGCTATATATATTGTTGAAATTCCTCCAAAGTAAGGTAAAGCAGTTGGTAATTCAGCGAATGTTATAGTTACACCCAAAAGTAAAACTGATAATAATGTGTTTGTGTTTACAGGTTTTGTATTATCTGTTTCTTTAGGTTTAGAATAACTTTTTTTATAAAAAAAAATTGCATAGATTAGTATCAAAAAACCAACTATAAATTCCATTACATAAAACCAGTCTGGTGGTTTATTAAACAAATTTTGAATCCAACTAAAATCTATTCTAAAAGAATTACCAAAAAACCTATAGACCAATAATAATATAATTCCGATACAGAAGTAAGTCACGAAAATACCAAAAACATAAACTAAGGATTTTGCGATCTGACTTTGTTTTTGCCCAAGTAATACAAAAGTCATAAATATGGCACTCGGATTAATAGCATCTATAACAGCTATAGATATTAAGGAAATTAAAAAAGCCAAGTTCATATTGAGATTGATATTAGTTCTAAGAATTATAAGCCTCTTCCAGATCCGCAACAATTATCTTTTGCATTTTCATCATGGCTTGCATTACACGCCCAGCTTTGATTGGGTCTTTGTCCATCATAAGTTCTGGTAATCTTAGTGGGACGATTTGCCATCGCATACCGTATTTGTCTTGACACCAAGAACAATCTTGAGCTTTGCCACCATCAGCGATAAATATATTCCAGTAATAATCGACTTCGACTTGAGCTTTGCAAGAAATCGTGAAGGAAACACTCTCGTTGTATTGGAAGTCGACTCCGCCATTGAGAGCTTGAAACTTATTGCCATTGAGTTCAAATGTAACTATAACTGGGTGTTGGCTAGTAATCTTGGAATTAGGGAAAATTGAACAATAGTATTGCGCTTTTTGGAGAGCGTTATATTTGCACCAGAGGCAGGGAATTATAGGATTTTGAGTCATTTTATTATAAGATTAAAGTTTTGGATATTGAATTGAATTTGATTAAACTGTAGAATCTTTTGGTTTTTTGGTGAAATACTTGGCAGCACTTGGTCTTCTATGTGGACACCCTGGCCAGCAGCACGGTCTTTTTTTACCTTCCAGCAATTCCTCTTTTAGTCTTGCGATATGTTCTAGTCTTGTCTCTTGTTTTTTGACAATAGTTACCCAGCAAATCCATTCGTTTTGAGATAGTGGTGTGAGTTTGTTCCAGCACTCTTTGACTCCAACGACCGAGTCAATAGCTACTTGCAAATATCTAGGCATGTCGTGTAAAAACTCACTTAGCTCTTTGATAACGGATGAGTCAATCGGTTTTGTAGGCATATTAATTTGCATTTTACCTAACTCTGTGGGAACTTGCTCAAATCCATAAATACTGGCTCGAGGATATAGCCATCAGGATCTTCAACTTCAAAGGTGTACATGAATTCACCTGCATTTTCCTCATTGAACTTATTGGAATAAACTCGACCTCCAGCAGCTTTAGCTTTGGTACAAAAAGTATCAACTTCTTCCTTGGAATCCAGATTAAAAGAATAAAAAGCACCGACAGATTTTTTTTGGTCGGCAATTGTTTTTCCATCGCTGAATTTGGCAGCAAACTCTTCAGTTAGAATCATAAAAACTATCTCTTTGCTCCAAGCAACTGAACTGGCATTTTCGTCGCTAAACATTGGATTTTTGACGCAGCCAATAGCTTCATAGAAAGCAGTAGATTTGGCGAGATCCTTGGTAATAATATTGATATAGATTGATTTTGACATATTGTATAAATTAAATTTCTAATCATTAAAAGATATTTGGAAGGGTTTTTTTGGTCAATTATTTTAATTGTTTTTGATTGTATTACAGTTAATCATCCACTGTACGCCGAATTTGTCTGTGACTTGTCCATATCTCGATCCCCAAAAAGTATCCACAAAAGGCAATATAACCTTACCACCTTCAGCTAATCTATCAAAATATTTGAGAGCCAAATCCACATCATAATCGAGGTTGATTGAAATATAATAGGCAGAATTTTCAAAAATCACGGGCGGCCAAGAGTCGGGTCTATCGTTGCCCATAAGGCTTGTATACTCACCAACTTTTAATCTAATGTGAATCAATTTGTGCCTTTCGGATTTGGGGACTACCATACTAGCTCCAGGAATTTGCTCATATGTCTGGCGATGAGTGAGAGGTGACTCAAAAACTGTGGAATAAAAATCAAAAGCTTCCTGACAATTGCCATTAAAATTAAGGTAAATATTTAGCATTAGTTGGGACATCTATATATAAAGCAATTAAATTTGTATCGTTTGAAAGCTATTTGCAGGAGAGTTTTTGGTCAATTAAAATTGATTTATTCCTTTCCTCCATTGAAGTCTGGGTTTTTGAAAGTTGCTAGAATTGCCATTGCGTGACCTTGACCAAGTTCAAACTCTTCTTTGAGCCAGTTAGTGATTGCAGCGGCTTTGATCTCCTTTGGGATTTGACCATTGACTATGAATCCTTTTTGTTCTGCCAAAGTTCTAAAATCTGCTGGAGTGAGTCCAGTTTTGGCTTTGATATTATCAATATAAGCTTGAAATGACATAAAAATTGAGATAAATTTTGACTTGTTTTCCTATCTGTAAGTTTTTTGGTAAAAATGTCAAGGTATTTACTTCAAAGCATTCTCAATAATCATTAGCAGCAATTTGCGAGGTAATATTCGTGGTAAAAAGCAAATCAGGTTATTTACAAATCCATGAATCGTCAAAGTTTTTCCTTTCATTAATTCAGCGTAACCAAACTGAGCAACCATAGCCGAAGTTGGAACATTTTTGGCTTTAGTGAAGATTTTATCGGTTTGACTACTGGATTCTTGAAAGCCGCTTTTGGTGACTCCAGGACAAAGTGCCATAACTTGCACACCGTACTTGCCCCACTCTTGAGATAATGCTTGAGATAGACTAAGAACATAGCTCTTTGTTGCAAAGTAAGTCGCCATAGTTGGACCAGGCTGAAATGCTACTACAGAAGCTACATTAAGAATTTTACCAGATTTTCGAGCTACCATATCACAGCCAAACAGATGAGTTAGTTCTGTCATAACACGCACATTGAGGTCAATCATGTTAAGTTGTTTCTCCAGCTTCAAAGTCTGAAATTCACCAGTATCACCAAAACCAGCGTTGTTAACTAGAATATCTACAGTTTGACCAGAGAGAGAATTATATATTTGCTGACCAGAATTACCTATGGAAAGGTCTTTTTGGATAATAGTAATTTGGACATCGGGGAATTGAGTTACTAATTCCTGCATTAGCTCAACTCGGCGAGCAACTAAGATAAGATTATAATTATTGGTCGCAAAGGCTTTTGCCATTTCATAGCCGATTCCTGATGATGCTCCTGTAATTAGTACGGTTTGTTTGGACATATTGATATTGTTGGTTGGTTCAGATTTGTTGTAAAGCTAGAACTTTGTAACTTTTTGGTTATTCAAACCCACGTTAATTGTGTAAAAAATAAAGGTTTTTAAGGTGTAATAATTGATAAAACTCTCTCTGCTACAGTTACATCGATTGGAGTTTTGATCGTCGCCTCACCGTCAATATCTACATACATTGGTAGATTAGTTTCGATTTTAGCTGCATTGAAGCCAAATTGTTTGATTCGTTTGTTGCGAATGTTATGCCTAAACAGAGACAAAAACCAATAACCCAAAAGATTAACTTTGTCCTTCCAATTGTTGCACAAAAATATCTTCATAACTAGTTTACCACTACCCAAATTAGCATTGAGAGCCAGTGGAACTCCACCTTGAAACGAACCATTAGCTATTAATATTTCTATGCATTTGTATTTAGCAACTCCAATAGAAGTGGTTACAGTAACGTCAAAAGGTGCAAAAGTCAACAAATTCCAAATAGCCAAAGGCAAATAAGCTAAGCGACCAAAACTCTTTTTAAAATTATCATTTACAGATCGATTTACCTCTACAGAAAGTCCAATATTAGCCGTATTGGCAAAATAATCATCGCCAATTTTACCCAGATCAATTTGTTTAACTTTACCAACTTTGATAACTTCAA
>JAYUKQ010000043.1:0-1345 GCA_043764315.1 bacterium
GCAGCAGAAATTAACCAAAGAAAGAATCAAATGGCTGTAATCAAAGCAATTGAAGGAAGTGATATTAAGCTAATTCTAACTGGAACTCATCAAGTCAAAGTGGAAGGATTCTGGGAAGAGGTGCAAAAAAATCCTAATATAATATGTATTGGAGAGATAACCTTGGCAAATCTTGTAGCAATTTATAAATCTTCTTACGTTAGTATCTCAACTTCAAGCACTGAAACGGCAGGTCTTGCCAATCTTGAGGCGGCTTATTTTGGTTGCAATCTAGTGGTTAGTGATATTCCTCCATTTAGAGAATATTGTGGTCAAATTGCTGTTTTTTTTAATTCAAATCTAAGTGATATTAGAAACAAGATTGAATTGTCACTAACCAAACCCAAAAACCACAGCCAAAAAGAATTCGTATTAGCTAATTACTCGTGGCAAATCTACACCACAAAAGTAGTAGCAGAAATTCAAAAACTCTTTTGAACATATTTACCCTAAATATAAAATTTAATTCATGACTGAACCTCAACTCAAAACTAACAATTCCAGTATTGTTAACAAAATAGTCACTTTTGTGTGTTGCCTACTTATCGCTTTAGCTCTCAATAATGCAATTTTTGGAGGCAAATGGATAGAATCAATTCCAACTATAATTGTAGCGAGTTTACTTTTTCCTGGAGTTATGCAGTGGAACTTTGCCAAAGCCAACAAATACCAAAAAGTCCTTCTGATTGGAATTGCTGTCCTAAATACAGTTTTAATTGGTTATTTGATTTTTAAATTCGCAAGGAAATAGAAAATAAACAACTTGAATTTTGACCAAAAATAGCATATCAACTATAATATAGAAGCTTTTAGCAAAAATAAAAATAAAAAATACAGTTTATGAATATTGATACTAGTAAACAGACGATATGTATTATAGAAAATTTGGATACATATCAAGACTTAGACAATGGAAAACATCTAAAAGGTGATTTGTATGAGTTTAGAACAGAAGAAAATTTGCCAAGAAAAAATTGTCAGCTAATTAGAATAAATGCATACTGTGAAGGTAATAAATCTGTCTTTATTACAACTGAACTCAACATTTACATCGTTAAAAGTTACAAAAGTAACGAATCAAGACATAAAGTTTTGGCGTTTCTAAGAAAAAAGTTTGACTCGAAACCACATTTTTAGGTAATTTTTTTCTGAAATTTTTGGAATTTATCTATTCTTCCACAGACCGTAACCCCACTTGTAATCATCCACTTGCCAGTTAGACTCAATTAATTCCAATCTGATTTGATCACTCAACTTGTAGTCCTTGGTTTCTTTGGCTTCTTGTCTAGATTTGGCTTGTAACCAC
>JAYUKQ010000044.1:0-16251 GCA_043764315.1 bacterium
AGGAGTATAACAACATTATCTCAAATCAAAATCTTTACCCAAATATACAAAAAAGAATACCCACCTAATTGATTTTAAGTGGGTTTTTCTAATGGGACGGGTTTGCCTAATTAAAGGAGGTTTTTGATTGGTTAAAATTATCAAAGACTATAAAGCCATGTAAGTGTCAACCATTTTGAGATTATTGATTATAACGTAATACAAAACAACTCTGTATTTTTTTGAATTAGAAACGCCGTATTCTTCTATTGCTTTGTCTAGGATTGCATTTAATTCCTCTTTGGAAGATTCAAGACCCAAATTGCCAATTAATAACTTATTAATCACAACATCTTTTTCAGTTTGCTCTTTCCCTGAAACCATAGCTGCATCAGAAGCTGTGTTGTAAGCGGCTATTCCTAACTTGTTAACAATTTTGTTGAGCAATTCAACATTAACTTCTTTGATAGCAAATTTGGTTTGTAATTGAGCTGTATATAATTCCATTGCGGCTTGTTTTGGAGTACTCATAATATGTAATTAATTAATTTTAAAAATAGTTTTTTTGTTCAAAAAACATAACCTAAAGCTAAGTCTTCAATCAAAAAGTGTCAAGCAAACTAATAGTAGTTCTGAACCTTAATACACAAAAATAAATTGTAATTTTTTTAAATCAATTTTACCTTAAAAAGTCACAAAACTAATCAAATTTTTACTTTAATACTTGACAAGTTTGTACGAAATTTTTAATACTACACGACACAATAGGTATCTTAACAATCTTAAATTAATATTTTTATGCAAGCACAATCAACTAATTTCAGCCAAAAGCTTTCCAAATACAATCAGATTTTAAGCATATTAGCGATTTGTACTGTGGTTGGATTTCTGATCACAAGTATTACCACATCAGCCCAGAATTCAGATAATTATATTGTTAATTCAACTATTACTTCAGTTTCAAAATCCAGTAACTCGAACATCGAATTTGGTTCAGAATTTGGTTCAACATCACCAAGCCAAAACTCAAATCAATCCATCAGTAGAATTAGTAACCAAGTTAGCAACCAAGTAGCTTCTGTAGCAACTACAACCTTTGTAGGTGAATTAGACCGTATCGAAAATGGTAATATTTTTGTATCTAAAGATAATCAAGTTAAGCAATATTTTGTCACTAACGATATTAAAGTTAGGAGAGATAGTATGGAAAGTAGTATTAAAATGTTAAAAATTGGCGACACTTTAACCATTAATCAAAGCCAAGATAGTCAAAAAATATTCTCCATCGATGCAATTTCTAAACAAACTAACGATATAGTCAAGTGGGGAATTGGATTGGTAATTTTGGCATTGGCAATAACTTTATTAATCACTTATCTACTAAGTCGATCCAAAAAAGGACATATTCTCACCAGTACTTCAACTAAGAACTAAGAACTAGAATTCAAATATTTATTTAGACACTTTTTATACACTTCACATTTTAGGTGTATAATTCCTTACAAAACTTTTAATTTATTTACTCTAATTTACTCATTTATTATGTCTATCAAAGCAAATTCACTTATCGGATTACCAGTAATCACAGTCAACGAAGGCAAAAATATTAATACCATCAAAGATATTGTCTACAATGGAACAACTAATCTGGTTACAGCATTTGTGGTTGATGAAAAAGGTTGGTTTAATACCGCCAAAATTATCTTAATTCAAGATATTAAGTCAATTGGTAAAGATGCAGTACTTGTAGAAGATGAAAGCAAGATAGTTTCTGCCAATAGTCAAATTGATCAAAGTATAGCTGTCACTGCCAATAATGATAATTTTTTGGACACTAATGAAGTTGTGACTCGAAGTGGTACCAAACTTGGCAAGGTAACTGATATTTATTTTAACCAAATTACTGGCAAATTGGAAGCTATAGAAGTCTCCGAAGGTTTTTTAAAAAATATTGTATCAGGTACCAAAAAAATTGCAATTGACGATATTATTACTGTAGGAACAGAAAATCTAATTGTAGATGATAATGCTGAAAAAAGTATAGATACTCAAGCTCAACACCAAGGCATCAATAAAACTGTAGAAGATGCCAAAGTAACTGGCGTTAATATAACAAAACAAGCAACTAACAAAATTCAAGAAGTTACCGAAATAGTCAAAGACAAAACTAGCGATATAATTCACAGTGAACCAATTCAGAATGCTTTTGCCAAAACTCAAGAAGTGGCAACTAACGTCAAAGATAAAACTGTAGAAACTTACTCCAAAACTAAAGAAAATATAAACTCTGGAAAAGCTGAAGCCAAACTTAAAGATAACTTTGAGTCAGTCAAAGAAAAAGTTATAGATGCGACTGAAATTACAAAAAATGTTGTATCAAATACAACTACCCACGCTAAAGATAAAATCATGGAAGTTTCTAATTCGGCCGCAGTTATAGTTCAGTCTACAGTAGACCAAACAAATGACAAAATTCAAGAAGATCGTGTTAAAAATACCATTGGTAAGGTTATTAATAATGACGCTATAATATACGGCAATAGCAACCAAATCATTGGCAAAAAAGGCAGTGTAATTACACCAAATATGATTAAAATAGCCAGAGACGATGGAGCTCTAGATCGATTGTTAAATAGTGCTTCCTAATTACAAAATTAACAAAAAACCTCTTATTTTTAGAAGGTTTATTTTTTTGCTTTACTAATTTAACAACTTATTCTACTTCGCTATTCAGGTTTTGGTAACGTTTGCTTACTATAATCTTGGTATTCTTTGTTGAGAGATTGAATACCTTGTTTAATTTTTTGTCTAATGTTAAGTGCAATGTCAATTAACGATGACCAAAGTGCTAATCCAGAACCACTACCAATAGAACCTATCAGATTAACCAATCTAGTCCATCTATCCATAATTTTATTAAGAAATTCTTTCCATATCTGTTCAAGTGCTTGATTGATAACAGCCATTACTGTAGCCCCAATTTTACCAATACCGTTTCCACCAGAGGCAGCAAGAGCATTCGCTGGTTCAGTTTTGTTGGCAGCCATCTCGGCTTGTTTAAGTTTGGCTTGTTTGACACTCTCACACTCATCAGGTTTGATTTGTTTCATTTGAATATTATCTGCAACAGAAGCAATATTTAGACCAAGGTTACCTTTGTCGGCGTCTTCGTATTTGACTTTTATATCACCTTTAACTTCATAGTATTGACCGAATTTGCAATCTGCTGGTGGTTGTAACTGATATTGATCTACCTTAGCTTCAGCTGCGGCTAATATAGACTGCTTGCGAGCTTCCATAGCTGATTCTATTGGAGCTTGAACTTCTTGCTGACAAGTGTTGATCTTTCCCATAAAATCTCTAAAAATTGGCACAGCTGTAAATATTTTACTACTTTCACACTTGCGACCAACGAGAGCATCTACGACTTGACCTTTTACATCTTCACCAGTAAAAACGTCAAACTGGGAATTCTTGGTCAAAAAATCTCCAATTACACCATTTTGCATTGATCTTTGAACCGTCATAAAGTCAAGCCAAGCAATTGCATCACCAACTAATTTGGTTAACTCCTCTTTTTTGGGAAATTCTGATTTGAAAGAACTATTATCTAAAGATTCAGTTTCAATCAAGGATGCTGCAAAATCTTTGGAACTCATAAAATTACTACTTCCCGAACCGTCACCTTCCACATCTCTATAGATCAAAAATCCCATTGCAACACGAGTTCCAGCCAAAACTTCAGCGAATTTTTCTAGAATATCGAGCAGCTTGTCCACAAAACTTAGTAATTTATCCATTATTGCTGTTAGTGGTTGTAATATTACATTTACATAACTAGAAATTGCAACTGTGGCTTGTGCCATCGTATCATTAAATAATTGCATTGAGGCGATAGGCAAAATACTGTTAATATTAACGGACATTTGAGCACTAGCCTGTATTTCTCCTGTGAACATCTTTTTAATTTTACGCATCAAAACATCGGAATCTTTAGGTTTGGACATTCTAGCGAATCCAAAGGCAGCATCAAAACTCTGCAAACTAGATGAATAACCTATTATCGCCAACGAACCTAATGTTGAAAAAGTAAATATAACAAAACACGCAATTAACTGTTTTACTAATTGGTTGGCTTTCTGAATAATCGTTTTAAGCATAGTGATAAAAAATGATTTTGTGTTAATTTTGTATTAATTATAACTTTGTTTTCCTTTAGTGTCAAAGGTACTTACAATATACTCTTGAATAGACTTACTTTGTGTGACAAACTTGCATTAGATACAAAAATAAATGATAAAATGATAAAAATGAACTCAGATTGTTACTTAGGTTTTTTGTCCAACACAGAGCCTACCGAAGCTTTTGCCATCAAATCCAATAATCGGCAAAAACACTTATATGTAGTGGGTAAAACTGGTATGGGTAAAACTACTTTACTAAGTAATATGATTTTGCAAGATATATATAACGGACAAGGTGTGTGTTTGATAGAACCACATGGTGATTTTAGTGAATATATACTAGATAGGATTCCAAAACACAGACAACAAGATGTAATTTATTTTGATCCCGCTGATACAGATTTTCCTATTGGTCTCAATATTCTCGAAGCTCAAAATTCAGAAGCTCCCTTTTTGATTAGTTCTACCTTACTTTCCGCTTTCAACAAAATCTGGGCTGGTACTTGGTCTAGCCGTATGGAATATATTTTGGCTAATACACTACTAACTTTACTGGAAAGTGACGGTCAGAATCTACTTGGAGTAATCAAACTGTTGACCGATGAGAATTATCGCAAGATAATCACTTCCAAACTGCAAGATCCATTATTAAAAAACTTCTGGGATTTGGAATTTGCCAAGTTCAATGAAAGATATAGGCAAGAAGCTATTTCACCAATTCTAAACAAAATTGGACAATTTTTTGCCAATCCTCTAATACGCAACATTCTTGGTCAAACCAAAAGTACAATCAATCTTAGACAGATTATGGATGAAGGTAAAATATTAATTTGTAACCTATCCAAGGGAAAACTAGGAGATGATAGTTCCAATCTACTTGGTGCTTTGTTAATATCCAAATTGCAGATTACGACTATGAGTCGAGTAGATGAACCCGAAAGTTCACGTCGCAACTTTTTTGTTTATGTTGATGAATTTCAGAATTTTACTAGCGATAGTTTTGCTTCAATTCTTTCTGAAGCCCGCAAATATAGACTTAATCTAACTCTTGCTCACCAATATATTGCTCAACTCAACGAGAATGGAACCACCAAAGTCAAAAATGCTATTTTTGGAAATGTTGGCAATTTAGTTAGTTTTAGGATGGGAGCTGAAGATAGCGAGTTTATTAGTAGAGAATTAGGTGGTAGAATTGATCCCAAAAAATTGTTGAACCTCAAACAAGGTCAAATTGCAGTCAAACTCGGTGACGATATAGACTATCCAGAACCTTTCGTGGCATACAGTCTTCCACCATTATACGACAAGCTAGCAGGTCAAAAGGATACCGTAATTTCACAATCTAGGCACAAATATGGCACAATTCGTAGGCAAGTCGATGCCCAAATTGCAGCTTATCTGGAACCAGCCCCAGATCCCAAAAAGAAAACTCCCAAAAAATTGCTAGAATAAAAAACCAATGTTAAACTCATACAAACAAGAAACATTATGACTCCACAAATAAATAATCAAAACAACGATCAAGGCTTAGAGCAACAGGAATTCGCAGGCAATCTCGTTCTAGCCATGACAGGTAATCCAATAACCGATTACGAAGATGAATATCAGCCAACTTTGATTGTGGAATGTTACCGAGGCTACACTACTTTCATCACTGATTATGTGGAGGACAAATATTCTACCACCGATTCAATTAGACTCAAGTCAGCTCTCAAATATGAAGACGATATATTCTCAAAATTTCCTGACCTAAAAACCAAATTCGACAAAGCCTATTCAGCTTTCGTAACTACTCTAGAACAACAATCCAAACAAGAAACTCAAACCACCTCAATAAAAACGTAAAAATAAAAATATGATTACAAATATGATTAACAAACTTTATTTTAAGAACAGTGGAGAAACGCCAGCAAGTGAACAAACCATTGATGTAAAAGCTGTTGAAGTAGACACAAATATTACACGAAGTGAATCTACTTGGGAGGAGCAAGAAAGTCAAACCTTAAGAGAAAAAGCTAATGAAATAGCATATAACGCTGGTAAATACTTAAGAAAAAAAGTTGATCAAGTAAGCTCAAAAGCTGAAGGTCGACTTGCAAACAACAAATCCGAACGACAAAGTTTAACTTATAATGAAAGTATTCAAAGTGAAATGACAAGTGAAGGAGCAAGAGATAGAGCAATTGGTAAGGAGCTAGATCGAAAACCAGCTGAAAAAGATGCTGAAACATTTGTAGCCTACACTCAAGCTGGATTAGAAGTTGGAGCTAAGACTATCAATACCGCTGTGGAAAGAGGTAAAGAAAAAAGTAGTGAAGTTGTACAATCTGGCAAAGAAAAACTTGATGCTTTGAGATCCAGAGGTAGGGAAATTATTGATAAAAATGTTACACGGGCTCAAGAAAATTTTGATGGAGTGGTCAAATCAGCAAAAACTGAAATCGATAGTATTGGCAAAAAATATAATTCAGCTAACTCACGTTTTGAAAAATCACAATCTGATATCGGTGAAAATATGAAAGGTGTTACAAAAGCCGTTGGCGAAACTGGAAAAGAGGTCGCTGAAGAAGCAAAAGCTATTTTTGAAGGTGCGAAACAGGGTTGTGATAATCTAAAAAAAGTTACTAAAGATAAGGCTAGAAATCTTTGGACTAAAGGAAAAGCTCACCTAAAAACCAAACTCCAGAACGCTGCTAATAGATTGTAGACTAAAACCACCCTAAATCCAAAGGTGGTATTTTTTTTAGCCTAACAGTCTGAAAGTTGTGTAACTAATTATAGCAATAAGAGCCAGACTAAAAGTAATCAAATTAAATTGCCGAGAATAGATCAAAAAAGTTATCAGCATTATAACACTCGAACCAAAACTACTAGTCAAAATAAATTGGTCTATGGTTTCTCTAAATATAATCTCCTGCTTGGAAACGAATCTAAATGAGTATTGAAACAACATCAAAATTGCAAACAAAAATATCATTCCAAAACTAGTTAAAACCCAAATTGACCAGCTATATTGTAACGGATCAAGGTACAAAATAGTCATAACTAAAGCCAAAAAACTTGTCGCCAGCAAACTTGTACTAATCTTGAGAACTAACTTAATATACTTTCCAGATTCAAACATTCTATAATTCAAGTTGAGGCTAACCTAAATGTCAAACTAGTCTCCAAATCCGTAATTCTAATTACATCCTTCAAGTTGGAACAAAAATTACCCCTTCCAAAGTCAAACTCACAGAGTTTGGGGGTTTTGCTAGCTAATAACTAATCGGCTTCACTGCCATCACTGCCAACTTGTGGTCGGAACCAAATTGAATCATTAAGCGCCAACCAACTAGACACAATCTCTCTCACATAACCCCATGCTGTCGTTTGTAAACCAGAATCTTGAGCAAAGGCAAAGCCAGTTTTGAGACCTACACTTTGACACAAAAACTTACCTCGACCAAGGTGAAAACCTTGAGTAACAACTATAACTGAATCAACTTTAAAAAAGTTTTTGACACGATAACACGAATCTGCTGTTCGTCGCCCACCAAAATCCTCCTTAATAACACTTTCCAAAATACCTTTGGAAACAAGATAATCTTTCATAACTTTGGGTTCATTGTGCCAATCTTTGGAATTATCCCCACTAACAATAATTGTCTTAATGTTGCCTTGATTGAATATTTCTACCGCTTTATCCAAGCGATTTTGTAGAACCAAAGTTGGATATTGATTTTGTTTGATACCTGCACCGAGAACCAAAAGCGTATCAGATCGAGAATTAAGAATAGGCAGTAAATTCAATTGCATAAAAAAAACTGGTGCCAAAATAATCAGTCCAGCCAAAATCCAATATCTAATATTACTCTTAAACAAGAAGTAAATAGGCAAAGTTATAGTTAACAAAAAAAGTAAAAACCAGAGCATGTTGTGAGTGTGTTAATTAAATTATCTGGCGACGATCTTGTAGTGCCTGAATCAAAGTTCCTGAATCCAAAGTATCTGGATTGTAATAAAGTGGCAAACCTTGAGCCAAACGAGTGATTTGCACCCTGCTCGACCAACCTTTGTGATTAATTGCCTCACGCAAATATGCAGTTGTAGCTTCAGCCGCAAAAGATGGCTTCAAAAAAAGAATTAACTCAACACTCTGGTTATCTTTGAGAAGTTCTGGCAAACGTTGATCAAGTAAAACTGACAGAGAGGTATCTTCAGCAAACAGATTATCAAGAGGTGAAATCAGTCGATTCAAAACATGATAAGTTCCTGTATAATTCTCGGCTTTTTCAAGGCTAAGAACTTCGGTTGGTTTTTCCACAAGGCAAATCTGATTGTGATTACGATTCTTATTAGCACAGATATTACACAACTTATTCTCGCAAAAAAATCCACAGACACTACAAAAGCCTGTTTTGAGTCGAGTTTCTTGAAGGCTGGTTAATAGATTTTGAAAATCCTCAATTTTGAGTTGTAGAATATCAATAGCCATTTTTTGACTTGATTTTTGACCAATTCCTGGTAGTAGTCTTAATTTTTCAGCTAAAGCCAAGATTGGTTCTGGTAACATATATAAGATTTAGGATAATATTAGGTTTTTTGGCAAGGTTGGTCAGCTACAATAATCGAATAAGAAAACCTCTGCGACAAAGCTGTAATCTTTAACATCGACTTTGGGATCTAAAAAGTCAAGACCTGATTACTCAAAACAAAAAAAACTCCAAACAATTAGCTGGAGAAAGAGGATTGACTGATTTGGGCTTTTAAATTTTCTTTCGAGTTGGTTGGATCTTGTTTACCAATTAAGAATATAGCTGATAAGACAAGGATTGCTCCAACAATAAGTGTAACTAAATCTTTTTTGGATTTGAAAAGTGGTAAGACATGTTCATCCACAAACTAGTTGGCTTTACTAATTGAAATTATAGATAAAGAATTATTTTCTACGGCATTTGATGAAACAACTGAAGAAAGTAATGAAGATGAATTAGTTGAAGATTGAAAGCTGTTAGCCATGTTAGATTCTCTACCAAAATCAATTCTACCGAGTACAAATGCACTAACTAAAGCTAAGATTGCAACTATTATGATTAAAAGATATTTAGAAGAAGTGGACATATAAAGTTAAAAGGATTTTTAAGATCCCAAAATCAATGTTCGGGATGACGGGTTGGAGTTTGGAATTCTATATGTCAACTTATTAGAGGATATTTTGGGTTTTGCACTCTAATACATAGTCAAATTATTTAAGCCAAACTAATTATCTAGTAACCACCATATTAGGGTTTAAGGAAGGTTTTTCTAAAGTTCTCTGTTGTTGTTTGATAGTTTCAGATAAAGGAATTTGCTTAGCAGTTTCACCAATAGTGACTGGTTGAATTTTGCCTTGACTCACCAATTTATCAATTTCTTGAGCTAATCTAGTGGCATTATCTTGTACTAGTGATTCTTTTTGGTTCTCAATCTTGGCAACCTCTCGAGACAAAGTTTTAACTTCTTGATTTTGAACAGAGAGAATGTTAACTTGAGCAATGCAAGCAAAAAATAAAATTAAAAGTGAGAGTAAAATGGATAATAATTTGATAGCAGAAGTAGACATAGATAATTAATGTTAGATTTTGATAGTTCATTTTTTGAATATCTCTTGATAAAGAGTAAAACAAAATCTGGGGGTTAATCATTTTCGCTTCTCAAACTCAACCAAAAACTTGATTCCAGAAGCTAACCCAGCTGAAAGAAATATTAATTTGATAAAGTGATTAGTTGAAACGAGGAATGAAGTCCCAAAAAAAACAAAAAAACCACCGAGAAAAGTCCAGTAGTACCAACTATTAGATTTGAATTTGGTGTAGTAATTGGTTAGATTATGGACTAATTGAGATAAAATATAATTTATTTTGGACATTACAATTGATTAATTTTTTTAGATTCTGCAAAACTTATAGTTTAAAACTATCATTCTGAATTTACTTTCAATTTCAAAACACTTATAGATTTGGGTAATTTAATAATCAATTCCCATAGCATGGCGGACTAATTTCATGGTTATCTCCGCTTCAATAAAAGTTTTATTTTTGCCTTGTTCTAAGAGTTGTTTGACCTTATGTGGATTATTCTCAAGTTCAATTCTTCGCTGTCTAAAAGGTCTAAAGTAATTGTTAATTTCCTGACCAAGTTTGACCTTAAAATCACCGTAACGAATATCTTTGAGATCAGTCAGAACTTCTTCAATTGTCATATCAGTCACAAAAGAATAGAGTTGCACAAGGTTAGAAATTTCGGGTCGATTGTCAGGTTCATAACCAATTTGAGTCAACGAGTCAGTTTTGGCAGATTTGATTTTGGTGAGAGTTTCTTCATCTGTAGCTTTGAGAAAAATTGTGTTACCAATAGATTTGGACATTTTGGAGTTGCCGTCGAGACCTAGAATCTTGGGAGTGGAAGATAATTTTGGCTTTGGATTAGGAAAAATTTGTGAGTTGTAGGTTCTATCAAATCGTTCAAGAATTTCTTTGGCTTGTTCAAGAATCGGTACTTGGTCAATTCCAACTGGAATACAGTTAGCTCTAATTACTGCAACATCAGCAGTTTGTGACACTGGATAACCCAAAAAACCGTAAGTAATTGATTCTCCATCCTGACCAAATTTGTCTTGTTTCTGACTAATTTCAGTTTTGACAGTTGGGTTGCGTTGCAACCTGTTAACGGTGACCAAGTTGGAAAAAAAAACAGTTAGTTCAGCAATTTGAGGAATTTGTGACTGCAAAAAAACTACAGTTTCTTCTGGCTTGGCTAACATTGCGAGAATATCTAAGGCAACGTCATTAACTGCAGTACTAACTTTGTTAGTTTCATCCCAGTTATCAGTAAGAGCTTGCACATCAGCAATCATCAGGAACATCTCTGATTCTAATTCCAAATTCAAACACGTCTTAAGATAACCAAAATAATGACCAATATGAAGCGGACCAGTTGGTCTTGCTCCTGTTAAAATTCGTGGCAAAGGTTGATTGTGCGACTCGAGCATAAATTAAAAAAGAATTGACAAAAAAATAGGTTTACTAGTTAATCTAATGGTAGAATATTTTTCTAGTCAAATTTAGTCACTTATGCCAAAAATCAACCTACAACTGGTTCACAAAATCAACTTGATCCCAACAGCTATATCTTTTATTTTCAAAACAACTGACGAATTTAATTTTCAACCAGGGCAGTTTTTTTCTATGCTAGTTGGACCCAAAGAATATCGATCATACTCATGTTTTTGGTCAGACTCAAAAGCTCCAAAGTTTTATGACAACGATCTACCAGACTTAACAGAAGGTAAATATCTTGGCTTTATGGTCAATACCAAGCCTAATGGGATCGGTTCGCATTTTTTTATGGATATCCAAAACGGTGATCAAGTTGTAGCTATTGGCGGTAATGGCAAGTTCTTATTAGAAGCTGGTAATCGACCCAAAGCCTTTGTAGCTAGTAGTACTGGACTTGCTCCATTTGTAGAAATTATAAAACAAACTTTAAAAGAAAATCCAAAACAAGAAATTTTAGTTTTTTTTGGTGTATGGCAACCAAGTGACGAATTTGCAATTCAATTCTTTCGTGATACTCCGCAAGTCAAAGTCATTGTTTGCTGTGATGAATGCCCAGAAGACAAACTAAGTGAAACAGTCAAACTTGGTCGTGTTACTCAAGTTATTCCAGACATGCTAGGTAATCAATTGCCCAATTACGATTTTTATATTTGTGGTAATCAATTCATGGTTGAAGCTACAGAAGAACTACTCCAATCCAAAGGCAGTACAACTATCTACATGGAAAAATTCGGTAGTAGTAAAAAGTAGATATACATAAATCAATTACGCATAAATGCCCCTTGTGGGTGTTTTTTTGACTAGATAATTCCAAACAAAAAAAAATAGGTACAAGACCTATCTCTAAAACTCAAATTCAAATTTTATTTACGGGTTTCAGTTATTTTTCCTTTGATATTGAAATTCTCACCAGTAAAATTATCTCTAGCTGTAGTAACTGGTGCTTCAATTAGGGTTATATTTTCATTATTTTTAATCTCAACTTCCATCTCAAAACTAACTTTGATAGTGGGAGTATTTTCGTTATTACCAGTGTAAGCTGGAATTTTTTCAACTCGCCATGTTATCTCACCAGTATTAGGATTGTAATCAATATTAGAACCGCTGGTTCCTTCCGTTCGGATAGAGTCGGATTGCCACACAGACGGAGGTAACCTAGTAAAAGCTCTCACTTGCAAACCATCAATTTCATTTTGCTCGGATTTTACCTGCCAACTGACTAAGTATCTTTTTAGATTTTTCTTGGTAGGATTCTTCTGGGGGATTTCTTCAGCTTTACCAGTTTGTGAGAAGCGTAAGTTAGATTTCATTTTGTACAACTGACCTGCGGAACTAATTTCTTGAAGATTAGACGCTTTGATTTTGACTTGTGGTCTAAGTACATACTCTGACTGATTCTTGGACGGATCTAACACCTTTTGTTTTACTTTGATAGTATAATTAAGTCGTCCCCTAGCCTGCGGTGCCAAACTAACTAATTGTGGAGTATTATTGCCAATCCATTGAATTTGGTTGTTGTTGGTAAAAGCTCTAGAACCACCTACAAAAGTAATAGATTCATAATCTAACAAAGAAGAAACATCATCAACAAAGCCTAATATTTCTACATTTTTGAGCAGATCTTGACCTTGATTAACATAGTCAATTGCGAATTTTAGGGTTTCACCAGGTGAGAAAGTACTACCAGATTTGTCTATAGTTGTAGTAATTGCAATTGGTTCAGAAGTAACATTAAGATCACGATAAGCCTTAGCTAATTCTTTGTAACCATTCTCTGACTTAAGACTTAATTCAGTTCCAAAAGGTATTTTTTGAGCTGATTTGACTCGTACCACTCCCTTCACGGTCAAAGTCTGTTCAGTAAGCCCAGCTAATCTTGGAATATACCAAGTATCGTCACCGTTGTCAGGGTTGGTTTTGTTTTGGGCAGTATTGGAAGCTACGAATTGAGAGGACACATATGTAAAAACATTCCCAGCTGGATAAATCATCCTAAGTCTCAAATCCTGCAAATCTTTTTCTTTGGTGTTTTTGACTTTAATGATAAAGGTGCCTTCACCACCGTTTTGAATACTACCGTTAGAAGTGTCAATTGTGAGTTTGATTTCGGGACTAATAATCTTAGTCCTAAGACCTGCAATCTGAAGTTGTCTTTGAGCGTTAGGTTGACCAGATAGAAGCTTTGGCGTGTAACTTAACTTACCTTGCATAATTGTTTCAAGGTCAACTTGAGCATTCAAAAAACCTTCAAATCCAATTAAAATGTTATTTTGACCATTGATACCTTCCAATAGATTGACCTTAAATTGATTTTTGCCGACGTTAATTGGCTGATAGTTGAGGAATTGCGTCACTTGGAAGTCTTTATCAAACTCCAGATCAATTGTTAGATCTTGCAATGCTGTATTTTCGTTGTTTATAATTTTGACTTCCCACTTACCAGGAGAACCTTGAGGAAGTGATTTTGGTCCTTCAATACTAGCTTGAATATTGTTCAAAGGTCCAAGAATTGGTTTGGTGTTAGCTTTGTTAATTTGCGAAAAAACTATCAATCCACCAACAAGTGCGACAATCAAAATAGCTGAAACTATAATAGGAATTTTGAATTTAAGGAAGGTATCTTTTACTTTTTTTACAAGTGGAATAATTGGATTAATTTTTTTTGGCTTCGGATTATCTGTAATAGAATCAATGTTGTAATTAGGCTGATTGTAATTCTGATAACCTTGCTGATTGGTCTGACTTTGGGAATAACTCATGTCAAAACCTTCCATTTTGGGTTGTGAGTTATAGCTTTGATGATTCTGTTGAATATTCTGTTGATAAACAGGTTGTTGGAATTGTTGTTGTTGATAAACTGATTGAGTGGGTGGTAGGTTGTAATTAATTGACTTGTTTTGTTTTAGTCTGTCGAGTGGACTAAGAGTTTGATAAACAGGTTGTTGTGGCTGGGTATACTGACCTCCAGATTGAAAAATTACAGGTTGAACTTGCTCGCCAACAGTTGCGATAGTGGAATTGGCAAATACTTGAGGATTTGAATCTTGAATTGAGCCAAAAGAAGATCGAGAAGAGGCGTTACCACTTAAACTAAACGTTCCCATTGATTCATTGATTGTTTCAGGTGTTTGTGGTGGTGGAGAATACTTAGATGGTGCGTATTTTATGTCAGGTTGTGGAAAAAGATTATTTTGATCAGCCATTTAAGTTAAAGTAATGAGATTAGAATCTTAGTTTTTAGCCTTTGTGAAAGCTAAATTGATATTGATTAAGTATAGCTAACCTTAGTTTTTAGGTCAATCTTTTGTTTGATTCAGCAAATCACATAACCTCCAAACTAAAGAACCCTCTTGTGAAGGGCTTGATTTTTAGATATTTGTTTCTAACGAGAATTATTCTAATTTAGAGTTTATATTTTAACTTTATACAGCTCAAAGATGCAAAGAAAACTATAATAGTCAACATAACTAATTCAATTAACTTATTAGAATTAGAATAACCTCCGGTTCTAGTGGTTGGTCCTTTGGCAAATGGTTCAAAATCTTTGTACACTGGTGATTGATTAGGTTGTGTACTAGAATTAAAAATTGACTTGACTCCAGAAACTACATTACTATAAGAACTATAAGAAGACGAACTCGATGAAACATTAGATGAAGATTCAGAATTTTTACTACTCAAACTTTTACTACTCAAACTTATTACATTAATATTATTTGAAATTGTATTTACTGCTGATGAACTTGATTTTGGAATTAATTCAAAAGTAACTTCACCTTGGTTGTTGCTCATTAGTGGATCAAATTCATTAGCTATAATTTTAACTTTGTTAGTTATATTACCATTTTTAATAAGAACTTTAGCGGTAATTAGGATTTGTTTTTCAACACCAACTGATAGACTAGGAATTGTGAAAGTCAAATCCTGACCATTAACAGTTGGAGTAATTGAATTTGCTTCGTAACTAGCTGAAATGAATTCCAAACTAGTAGGCATAGTATCTATCAAGCGTACACCAGTTGCAGTATTAATTCCTAAGTTAGAGAATTTGAGAGTGTAGATAATATAATCAAATTGAGCTACTGGATTTTGTAAAATCTTTTTTTCAACTTTTAGGTCAGCATTAATTGTATTATACAAACCATCTTTACCTTGAGATTTGGTTTCACCATTAGCTACAGTTACTATGGTTGGATTAGCACCTGCACCTGCACCTAGTTCAGTCGAAGTAGAAACTGTGTAATCTACTGGTGGATTGACAATTACTGTATATGTTCCTGCTGGTACTACCTGTGAGTAAGTTCCGTCTGGATTAACATTTACTATGTATTTGATTAATGAATCTGTTGTACTTGTGATTGTTACTGTTGTTCCTGTAGGAATATTACCATTTGTTTCTGTTGCATCTTGAGTTCCATTGTTATTTGGGTTAAGGTAGACTGAACCTGTGATTGTGGCAGAATTAGCTGCGTCAATTACTGGAGTTGAAGCTTCAGATGTATTGTCATCAGAATTGTTATCATCACCATGTGTACCATCATCATAGATACCTGCAAGGTTAAATATTACAATACCTGTTGGTGTATTAGGATTAATATTGACACTAAACATAACGGTACCAGTTGTTCCCACACTCAGATCACCAATTGTTAAAGTGCAGTAGTTTCCAGATTCTATACCAGAACATATCCACCTTGAATCTGATTGAGAAGCGTTGAATGTAGTATAAGCAGGAACTATTTCAGTTAGAGTAACACCAGTAGATTTTACGTTACCTTTGTTTGAGTATTCCAAAGTGTACTTGAGAGTGTCGCTTGCTGTAGTTGTTGCAACATTACTCTTTTTGACTATCTTAATATCCAAAATAGGCGTAATACTCGAACTTGAAGAGCTATTTAAACCTGAAGTTAAACTAGTTGATGAATCACTAATAGAAGATAAGCTTGAACCTGAAGAATTAGAAGTTGAGGTTGAAGATAAACCAGAGGTCGATGAAATATTTGAACTTG
>JAYUKQ010000045.1:0-4442 GCA_043764315.1 bacterium
ACATAGATCGAATTAGCTTTTTGGTTAGCTTCATCTAGTAATTCACTCCACTGATGTCCAAAAACTGGAACGTGACCATCAAAGCTCAAATCAGTTTCAACCTTAAGCAAATTGTTACTTTTGGATTTGTCTATTCTAGTAGCTTGTTTTTTTTGGTTAATACTTTTGTAATTAGTTAGTTCTTGCACAGCCACTGTGAATATAATATCATCCGCTTCCCAGCCAGCTAACCTAAAGTTATTTTGAGTGATTTTGGCAGACCAATTTTGAATCAAGGGAATTTGTGCAACCATACTATTTTCAATTTTGGCTCGACCTGCTTTGTATTCTGGATAATTATAATGCCTCCAAGTTGGCTGGGAAGTATCGCCAGCAAAGATTAATTGATCTGGTTTGTAAGCTTGCAATAACTGTAATATTGTTTTGGCAAAACCGAAAAAAGCACCAACTGGTTGGCTATTGTAAGTCAAATTAGGATAAGCAAAATAAGATCTATACATTAAGTAAGATGAATCTATTAGTAATGTTTTCATATGTATATTAGAGTTAAATTATTTTTTGACTTTTGGACAAGTGAATTACCAACACCAAACTTGCCAAAGCAAGGCAAAACTGCCAAACTTGAATTATTATGAGTTCAATCAAAAATAAACTAATCAAAAAAATTGCGACCGAACCTGAAATCAGCTCAAGACAAAGCAAAATACTCTTTGCACTGATTAAAGAATACTGTGAAACAAGTGAAACTTGCGGTTCCAAAGAACTTAAAGAAAAATATGGTTTTGACTTTTCTTCTGCTACTATCAGAAATGAAACAATGGCACTTAGAGAGCTTGGTTATTTGTACCAACCTTTTATTAATGCTTCCAGCTGCCCAACTGAAAAAGCTTTCAAACTATTCGTTAATCAATTAATTGCTGGTCTTACAGTTGCCAACAAACACCAACAAGAAATGAAAAATCAAATCATGGAGCTTCAACAAAAACAAGAATCCATGGGTCGTGAAATAGGCAGATTAGTATCTCTACAAACTGACTCTTTGACTTTTACTGTATCAGCCAATTCGGAAACTATAACTGGTATGAAACATTTGTTAAGTGGTCAAAGTGAAGACACTCCAGTTTCCGCTGTGTTAGATTTTTTGGATAATTTAGACAAACATAAAAAACACTTATTAAACTCAAAATCAAATGTAAAAACTAAAAAAGGCAAAAATATCCAAACCGTTTTTGGTTCCGAAAACAATATCCTACCACTTGGCAAGGGATACGCATTAATCGCTACCGAAGTTATAGTTGGTAATGAAAAAACAGTTGTTGGAATAATTTCTCCAACACACCTTCTTACCAATCCCAAAAAACTTTCTACCCTAGAAGCAATCTCAAAAGCTTTGGAATAATAAGCAAAAGTAATAAAAAATCAAATCTCATTTTTTAAAAACCAAAAACTGCAATGATCCAAAGAATAGGCATTCTTACCAACACTTATCCACCAATTCGCAACGGTGTATCAATGGCTGTAGTTGGACTTGAACAAGAACTGACACGAGCTGGGA
Organism: bacterium; assembly: GCA_043764315.1. GTDB lineage: Bacteria > Patescibacteriota > JACMRA01 > JACMRA01 > JACMRA01 > JAYTWQ01. The sequence goes on from JAYUKQ010000045.1 coordinate 1,556, forward strand.
TTGAAGTTTTTATCGCTACTCCCAAGGTCGAAGGAGTCAATTATCCCAATAATGTATTTACTTTTGAAGCCATACCTTTGCCCAAAGATATTTCGGACGATCTCAAACTAGCTCCAGTATACACCAAAAAAGTTGCCAAATTCTTTGCTCAAAAAGACATTCAATTAATCCATACTTGTGATACACTTTTTGGAGGAATTGAAGGAGCTTATATTGCTAGAGAATTAGACATTCCATCAATCCACACTTTTCACACTTTAGTGGAAGATTACAAAATGGTTTCTTTCCCAGCTTATAGAAGAATTCTCCGCAGAGGAATCAAAGAAATATGTAATAGTTACGATCATGTAATTGCCCCGTCAACCAAGGTTTACAAATACTTACTCGGTCTTACAGTGACTCCAATTAGCCAAATCTACAATATTCCTTACCTTAATTCGATTAAGTTTGTCGATCATCCCAATTTTGAGGATCTTGACGTCAAGTATGGAATCAAAGATGACGATTTTGTGTTCTTAACTTTTTGTCGAATTGCCAAAGAAAAAGGGCTAAATTTTGGTATTGACACCTTAGCTCAAATTCTAAAACATAACCCAAAAGTCAAATACGTAATTGCAGGTCAAGGACCTCAAAAAGCTGATTTGATAGACCAAGCTACTAAACTAGGAATTGAGAAACAGATTATTTTTATAGGTGAATATTCACCAGAAAACCTTAAACAAATAGCTCGTAACACCAAAGCTAAAGTTTTCCTTTTTACTTCTTTGTCAGAGAATTTGCCAACTAATCTACTAGAAGCAATGTATCTCGCTTTGCCTGTAGTTGCTGTTAATGATGAAAGTAGTAATTACCTTATGAAAAACAGTTTCAACGGTTACCAAGACAAATTAGATAATCTTTTTGAACACTGTTTGAGACTTGTGTATAGCCAAGGTTTGGTTAATCAAATGAGTATTAACGCCAAACAAACTGCTACCGATTTTTTAGCTCAAGATATCTGTCAGCAGCATATCAACTTGTATAATAAAGTTATCGAAGATTATGTTTCCCAACCAAAAAATAGCCTTCTAGATCTAGATGATATTCTCAAAAAAACTCTTACCAAAATAAAAAATATTCTTAATAATCTGTAGCACACTAAAACTTTAATCAAAAAACCAACCTGTTACTTAGCAGCTTGTATGAAGCATCTAAAAAGTCAAATATATTTTATAGTCTGTGAAAATTAGTTTGATTTGGGTATAAAGAATTTAATTGGTAATAATGCTAATATTTTTTTGGGCTATTATCTGACCATTTTGAGTTGCTACAAAAGTTACTTTATAAGCTTGATTACTACCTTTCCAAGTCCAGCCAGATAGATCAACCCAGCTTTTTTTGTGAGGATAGCCTTCATTGGAAGTATACATAGAATTAAGCACTCCGTCATCGACTTTCCAAGACATTTGGTAACTATCGATTGATTTATTTTGAACAATGGCTTTGAATGGTTGAGAACCTGAAACACTACCACCGTTAGATGGCCACCAGATCTCAATTTGGGAACTCGTTGGTGAGTTAGAGGAAGAATTGGAAACCGAAACACTGGAACTACTCTGTGGTGTTGAAATAGAGGAGGAGCTTAAACTAGAAATGCTGGAACTTAAAGATGAACTAGATGCAACAGAGCTGGAGGACTTGCTGGAGGGTGAAAAAATAGCAATACTAGATGAACTCAAAACTGAACTAGAGGCAGAGCTAGAAGCTGCATTACCAACACTCAAATTAGTCATACCATCTTCAAACCATTCTACAGTGTTAGACCAATTAGGTGCAAAAACTCCAATTCTCAAAGTATAATTACCAGTTTGTATCGGTGTCCAATTGGAAGTGTATAATTTGGAATCTGCTGAAGCGTAATTTTGGTTATAATATACATCGGAATGCACAGGTTGATTGAGTGAATTGTAAACTTGAAGCAGAATTGTAGCACTGTAGTTTTGGTATGTTCTATTCTGTAATTCAATTTTGAGATTAGAATTTTGATTAATAATTATTGGATTTGGTCTATTTTTGGTTTCTATTGCAAACTTACCAGCTGGACCTATTTTGGCATTAGGGTTGAGCGGTGGAAATGAACTAGTAGATTGACGCCCATACCATGTTCGTATAGTATTTTCAGCTTTCTTGTTGACAAAAGTATAATCAGTATTACCACTTCCGCCATAATTAGGATCACTGCTAACGTCCCAAATCTGAAATCCATACATGTACGACTTATTTTCAAAGTAACCAAACAGAGCCTCAAAAGCATTGACCTGACCATCCTCCATAAAATACCTAGGCTGCGACCAATCTCCAGGAGTTTGTGCTGTTTTGTTGACACTTCGATAACCAATTTCAGTAAAAATTATTTGTTTTTGGTAACGATTAGCTAACGGTTCCAGAACTTGAGCTGCTGTATATTGCCAAGAATTAGTCAACTCCTGAACACTGGGTAATTCGCTGCTAGAAAGAGTAAAATAAGCTGACACTCCAATATAGTCTAAAGCATCCCAAAATTCCAAAGTATTGACTTCCGAAAATGGTTCTCCATGGTTAGCTCCATATGTTAGTTTGCCAGAATACGATTGACGCACCTGACGAATTAATTCACGCCACTGACGCGTATTATCCGAATTATAACTTGGCATTGTCATTTTTGCCATTTCAGTACCTAAATTAAATATTTCCAAATTATTCATCTGGGAGAGTTGAGCGTATTTTTTGAGTAAAGTAGTATAATTAGCAAACCAACCATTACGATCGCTCGGATTAATCAATGCTCTCCACGATCCATCGCTGGATTCTACGAACATTTTGAGAGATGGCTTCATACCTTGAGATTTGATATAATTAATCGCATTCA
>JAYUKQ010000046.1:0-4432 GCA_043764315.1 bacterium
TAGCTTTACTTCGGTCTTTTTTGGATAATAATACTGGTTTTGAAACTATAACTATGGTAGCTGTTATTGTGGGAATTGTGCCACATTCTTTGTTCATGATGATGACACTGGCATATGGTCTGGGAGCTGTAAGAATGCTCAAAAAAGGAGCTATGGTACAACAACTTAACGCCGTGGAATCATTATCTAACGTAGACGTACTATGCCTAGATAAAACTGGAACTCTAACAACCAACCAAATTCAGCTAGATCAAATAATTGATATTCAATCCCAAAAAATCACTGGTGATAACTTGGAAACAATTTTGGCAACTTATGCTAGCTTGGTAACAACTCCCAACAAAACGATGCAAGCCTTGCAAGTTGACTTGAGTCTAGTGGATAAGTTTGATTACACAGTGCAAGCTGAAGTTGACTTCGATTCCAAAAGAAAATGGAGTGCTTTGAGTTGGCAAAATAACAACACTGACAAAAAGTATTCTCAATCTAGTAATGATTTGACTACCATTGTAATTGGAGCGGCAGATGTTATTTTTGATACTCAACCAGATTTGTCTACAGATTATTTGCAAGAAAGAATTAGTCATTTTAGCACTGAAGGTAAGCGTGTTTTGTTGGTTACTTTGGCTCCTAATCTTAATTCTGAAACGTTTGAACTCGGTTCTAGTTTGCAAGTTCTTGGTTTGATTGTAATGTCTGATCAGCTAAGAAACGAAGCCAAAGAAATAATCCAACACTGTTATAGTCTAGGAGTTCAAGTCAAAATAATCTCGGGTGATAATCCTCGCACAGTTACAGCTTTAGCCAAGCAAGTTGGTGTGATTAGTAAAGGAATGATTTCGGGTATAGATTTGCTCAAGTATTCAGAAGAAGAACTACAAGAACGGTTGCCTGAAATAGTCAAAAATCATGATATATTCGGTCGAGTTACACCTGAACAAAAAAAATCTTTAGTTCAAGCTCTCAAGGCTGCTGGTTATTATGTGGCAATGACTGGCGATGGTGTCAACGATGTCCCAGCTCTCAAGGCTGCTGATCTGGCAATATCTATGGAAAGCGGATCTCAAGCTGCTCGCAACATTGCTGATATTGTTTTACTTAACGATTCATTTGCTAGTATTCCCACTGGATTTAGTGAAGGTCAAAAAATCAGATCTGGAATGAAAGATATTTTGACTTTGTATTTGTCTCGTATCTTTTATACGGTTACGATAATTATTTCAATTATGGTTCTAGGTATTGGTTTTCCTCTAGCGATCAAACATTCTTCTATAATTGGTATGTTTTGTGCCGCAATTCCAACAATTCTTTTGACTTTTATATCTACTCCACGCAAAACTCCCAAAAAAAATTTATTAAAATCACAACTATATGCTATTTTGCCTATTGGTTTGATCGTTAGTATATCTTCTATTTTAATTTATACTTTTTTTTATACTAAGTTAGGTATTGAAACCAAGTCTTTGACAATGAGTGCAAATGCTATTTTGGATATTAAGAATGTTGACATAAGTTCTATCTCTGGAGTTATTCAAGACAAAATTGAGTTTACGGCTCGTAGTTTTATGGTTATGTTTATCCTGTTTGTTGGTATCTGGAATGTGGTTATTATTTCTCCACCCAATCGCTCTAATCCTAATCCGATGGTATCTTGGCTTCCTACAATTCTGTCTTTTATCATGACTTTTGCAGTTACTATGATCTATATTAATCCAATTTTATCTAAGTTTTTTGACCTACAAACTACCTCAATTAGTCTTGTGGCAATTATTTTTTCAGCTAGTATAATCTGTAATGCTTTGATCTATATTGTGCTACACAGAAGTTGGTTAAAAGGATTAGTTAGCTAGTTTTTTTGATTACTTATACCAATTTTATGACTAATGAATCTAATAACTCCACAACCACGATTACTTCTTTTATCTGGCAAGTTGCTGATGATATTCTCCGAGATATATATGTCAAAGGTAAGTACCGCGATGTGATATTACCAATGGTAGTTCTGACTCGTATTGATAGCGAATTGGTACAAACCAAAACCAAAACCTTGTCGGAATACGATAGATACAAAGATAAAATAACCAATATCCAACCAATTCTTGAGCGGTGTACGGGTTACAACTTTTATAATATCTCGCCTTTCACTTTCCGATCTTTGTTGCAAGATCCAGACAATATCGACAAAAACTTCTTGGTTTATCTCAATGGATTTAGTGACAATATTCAAGATATTCTAACTAAGTTCAAGTTCTACAATCAGATCCAAACTCTCAAAGAATCCGAGATTTTATTCGTTTTGATACAAAAATTCACTACTAAGAGTGAAGAGTTATCACCCAAGAATCTCAATAATCACGACATGGGTTATGTTTTTGAAGAATTAATCCGCAAATTCAACGAAGAAAACAATGAAGAAGCTGGAGAGCATTTTACACCCCGTGAAGTCATCAAACTGATGACCAATTTGCTGTTCTTACCAGTCAAATCCAAAGTCAAAAATACTCCGCTTTCTATCTACGATCCGTGTGTTGGTAGTGGCGGAATGCTCTCACTTGCCAAAGATTTTCTTAGATTACCAGAAAGTGGTATTGAGTCCACAGCTGATATTTTTACTTTTGGACAAGAGATCAACCCAGAGACTTACGCACTGTGCAAGGCCGACATGCTGCTCAAAGGCGAGCGAGACAATCAAGTAGCTTTTGGTTCTACATTATCACAAGACGGATTCCCAAGTGATAAATTTGACTTTATTCTCACCAATCCACCGTATGGCAAATCCTGGAAGACAGATCAAGACAAACTAACTGTCTCTGAAGGTGGCAAGAAAAAAGGTGAAATCCTGGACTCTCGGTTTCAAGTCGGAACTCCTAGAATCAACGACGGACAACTACTATTTATCCTGCACATGTTGTCCAAAGTCAAACACGATACTCCGCTTGGCACTCGTATTGCATCTGTCCACAATGGCTCGGCGTTATTCACTGGAGATGCTGGTAGCGGCGAAAGTCAAATTCGCAAACACCTAATCGAGAATGACTATATCGAATCCATTGTTGCTCTACCAAAAGACCTGTTCTATAACACTGGAATTGGAACGTATATCTGGGTACTGACCAACCGCAAGCCCACTCACAAAAAAGGCAAAATCCAGCTGATCAATGCCACCAGTAGCCAGTTTTGTGCCAAGATGACCAAGAGTCTTGGTAACAAACGCCAAGAACTCAAGCAATCGCACATTGACTCAATCTACCACATGTTTGATACGTTTGAGGAGGGTCAGTACTCCAAGATTTTTGATAATGACGACTTTGGTTATACCCAGATTCAGACCCAACAACCAAAACGAGACGAAACTGGCAATATAATTCTAAAAAAAGGCAAGCCTGAACCAGACATCAAGTTTAATGACAAAGAAAACATTCCACTCAAAATGGACATTCAAGAGTACTTTGACCGCGAGGTATTGCCGTTTGCTCCAGATGCTTTTTATACTATAGATACAGCCAAAGTAGGCTACGAGATCAACTTTAATAAGTATTTTTATGAATACACTCCACCACGAGAACTAGCAGATATTGTCAAAGATATTTTTGCACTGGAGAAAGAGACTGACGGGGTTCTCAAAGGAATAATTAATAATTAAAAGTTATATAATTATGGACTCTCAAACAAACCACTCAATCCCCACAACCTACCTTTCCCAAATGGATAGTAACGAACCTGACGGAGTGTTCAAACCCTCTGGCTTAGAATGGAATATCAAAACATCCCTACCTTACAACCCAAAACTTAGAGATAGGGCAAGAGAATTACGAAAACAAGGTATCCTTTCTGAAGTTGTACTATGGCAACAAGTCAAAACCAAACAATTACTAGGGTTAGACTTTACTAGGCAACAAATAATTGGACATTATATCGTAGATTTTTTTTGTAATCGACTTAGATTAGTAATAGAAATTGACGGCAGCAGTCATGATAACAAGGAGGGTTATGACAAGGTTCGTGATGAATATTTGCAAAGTTTTGGATTGGTAGTTGTACATTATACTGATATAGATGTATTGAATAATCTCGAGGGTGTACTTCAAAATCAAAAAATAATAATATCTCGTCAGGATGTTGCTGTTTTAATACCCCGTCAGTCTACAACTGCCACCCCTTTGGAAATACCCCGTCAGCTTCGCTGCCACCCCTTTGGAAAAGGGGAATGACGCCAAATACCTTAATTCTTAACTTGAACAATATATGTCCACACAAATACCAGATTCAAATTATACAACAGCAACCAATTCCACAATTCCAATAACTCTAATACTTCCCACAATTCCCCTTTTCCAAAGGGGTGGCAGCGAAGCTGACGGGGTATTAAAAACCGCCACCTACAAACCCACCAACATCCCATGGCTCGGCGATATTCCCAGCGACTGGGAGG
>JAYUKQ010000047.1:0-4389 GCA_043764315.1 bacterium
AATCAAGAAGACGTATATATCAGACAAAGAATAGAATACACACTGAAGATTTTGGATGTTTATACAACCAACTTTGTGAATATTAGGTCACAACTACAACTAGATCCTAAGTACGGCAATGGAATGTAAGACAATTGTCACAATTATACTCATTTCACTAATTACAGTTCAAAACTAATTTGTACCAAATTGCCTCTTGTTAAGGGGCTGACAGCGAAGCTGACTGGGGTTTCCTTCTGAAATGGGAACGTATAATTATTGTATTAAGTGAAATAGATATAAGAAAAATAAAATTTCAAACAAAAACTGCCCTCAATTTGGCAGCAATTTTTTTTAAAAATAAAATCCAAACTAATTATTTTCTACTACCAATTCTCCACGGGTAAGCCATCTTCTAGTTGGTTGATAATTAGAATCTAGAATCGAACCTTGAAGTGTAACAACTCTTCTATCTCCAAAATTTTTGTAAGCTGTATTAATGTCTTCAGCTAGAATATTAGCTACTTCAAAAACCTTGAACTTCAACTTACGACATTCAGAATCCCAAATAAAAAACTCGTCGCCAACTTGGCTTTTTCGCTCAAAAGGCTTGAATACAAAATTAAAATCACTGCGAACTTGAGAAAAATTACTTGTATGACCAACGATATAACTGTTACCGACTTGCCCTGGATGAGGCGATTCTGGAAGGTGAACAATTCCTTTGATAAGTAGTCTTTGAATTGGTACAGATAGATAATTACCCGCGTTAATTGCAGCTTGACTTTCTTGGATTGGATTGTTGAGATTAATAAAATTGTTTTTGTCAGGATAATACATATCTTGGAAGGAAGCGTAATTCACTGGCGCGTCGGACTTGTACTTGGGAAAAGAAAACCAGTTTTTGCGTTCACAGGTCAAAGGTATTGGTATAATTTCCGAAATGTTTTTTGGTTGTGTATTTTTTTTGTCTAATTCTTGTTTGTTGATATCAGTGTTAATTGGAGGCTTATGATCAACTTTGTTCAGATCAGAGTTCCACACATAACCTAGATTATAACCAAAAGACTGCAGATAATTGGTGATTTTTTGACCAATATAATCTCTGGGAGCAACTTCAGTCTTGGGTTTTGGTATCTGCTCGGGAACTTTCATTTCATATACTACACTGGAACTACTTACTGAAGCTGATGAACTTGTAATATTGTTATTAATTGTGTCATTGGTAAGTTTTGTTGGTGTAATTTTAGGTTTGTTAATTTCAAACGATGAGTTTTGTTGAGGTATTTCAACATTAGGTAAGTAACGGGAAAAAGTTAAAGCGATAGTTAATCCCATTAGAATTGAAGTCATTAAAATTAGACTCAATATAATAACGTCTTTGCGATTGTCGACTAATTTCATAGATTTAAGTTTAGCATAAAGAAAATTCTTAATCAAGACTTGGCATTTTTGAGAATATAAAGGATAATGACTTAATCATTAAATATTAATATTATTAATTATGTTTAGTTCAAAAATAAAAAACACATTAGTAAAAGTAATTATAACCGTTTTGTTAGTTGGTAGTTTGAGTTTAATTTTTAATAATTCCAATAACACGGTACCAACACAAGCTAGCTTAGAATATTCTTGGTCAAGAGCTAATTATCAAGGAATGGGATTTGTAACAGGAGTTTACTTTCACCCTAATGAACAGAATCTTGTATATAGTCGTACCGATGTAGGTGGAACTTATAGGTGGAATCAATCATCTCAAGAATGGATATCACTAAGTGATGCAACACCACTAGAGGACAATGGGTCATACAATGTAGAGAGTTTTGCACTCGATTCTAATCCTCAAAATGCTTATATGGTAACAGGTAGTAGTGAGGATTCATCTCCTTCTACGATTAACGGAACATTGTGGAAATCAAATAACAAAGGCAACTCTTGGATCAAGACTAGAATTATCGACGGCACTGGTTCCCCAGTTAGGGTGAATGGAAATAGCCAACAATACCGAGGAGGAGGAGAAAGACTAGCTGTTGTACAGAATAATCCAAATATAATGTATTATGGTAGTCGTTACAATGGGTTGCTAAAATCAACTAACGCTGGAGTCTCTTGGTCAAATTTGACCTTACCTGCTACTACCACTGACGGAAGTGGAATTGCTTGGGTGGTAATTGATCCAACTAATTCACAGAATATATACATTGCCATTCCAGAACAGGGTATCTACCAATCTACCAATGGTGGATCAAGCTGGAACAAATTAAATGGACTTACAACAAGCGGATATCCTTATAGAGTACAACTAATTAATCAAGATTTGTTTGTGTCATTCACCGATATAAGCCCTGCCAAAGCTGGTGGTTTGTTCAAATATAGTCAAAATCAATGGACTGAAATATCCCCAATTACTGGCAAAGCTACAACTGGATTTGCAATTGATAAGCAAAACCCTCAAAAAATATACGCTGACGTTTTTGACTTTGGAATTCCATCTGATAATTATGATAAAGCATTGTATCAATCAAGCAATGGAGGTATTTCATGGTCAAAAGTTAATCGCACCTTTAGCTTTCCAGACTGGTATGATAATCGCTCTCCCCGCAAAAACCAATCCGATACCACACAAGCAATTGGAACAAGTGATTTTTATTTGAGTACTGTTAATCTTGATCCTTTTGACAACAAAAAATTATGGTTTGCAACGGGTTGGGGTGTTTTTGGTACTAGTGATATAACACAACCACAGTCAAAATTTTCTACCATAATGAAAGGGCTAGAAGAATTAGTTATCAATCAAGTAGTCAAAGTTCCAGAAGGCAAACTTTTGGCTCCAACATGGGACATGGGAATGATTGTTAGTAACAACGATAAGACCCTTCCCGTTCTTCAAGTTGGTAATTTTGACTATATTAACAACATAACAAGTGTTGATTACGCCGAGTCAAACAAGCAAATTATAGTCGCAGTTGGAAGTGATCAGAATTGGGGAAATGTAAAAGGTCAAGCTCTAAAATCAACCAATGGTGGTTTGAACTGGGCACCAATGAATGTTCCAACTGGGGCTTTTGGTGGCAATATTGCTATTGATTCAACTAATCCTCAAATCATGATTTGGCTTGCTAAAATTGGAAATGGTGATCAAAGCTGGAATGGTAAAGCTTTTAGAACAATCAACGGTGGTGATTCTTGGACTCCAATTAACACTATTCCACAAGGGAATCTACTTCAAATATTTTCCACTCAATCAATCTCACTTGTAAGTGACAAAAAACAAGGTGGAACTTTTTATACTTTTCAATGTAGTCCAGCAACGAATTGGTCAGCTAATTTTTACAAAAGTGTAGATGGAGGTGCTAATTTTGTTCAAACAAACCAAACTGATAGTTCAACTCCGTGTGTTGGTATCGTTAATCTTAAAACTAACCCAAAAAAAGCAGGTCAACTGTGGCACAGCTCGATTAACGCTGATTCAGCTAATAAAATTCTTAGAACTAGCCCAGATGGCGGTGTAACTTGGACGACCATAACAGGAATTAGCGATGTTCAACAATTTGGTTTTGGTAAAGCAGCTCCTAACAAGACTGAAGACAATACAACTATCTTTGCAATTGGAAGGGTAAATGGTGTTTATGGAATGTACATGTCCGAGACACTAACTAGCGATTCTACGTCAACCAATTGGCAGAATATATCTGGTTCCAAAACTCTTTCTAATTCGACAACTGTATCTGGTGACCTTGAAATTTATGGTAAAGTATATGTAGGAACTGGCGGTAAAGGTCTTATAGTAGGTGAATCCAATGGTGCAACACCAGCTTCAAACTCAAGTCAAAACTATTCTTCAAGTTCAAGTTCATCTCTTTCGTCAAATACAAATAGCTCATCAACTATCTTGTCTTCCAATACTTCTAGTATACAATCATATTCCAATTCATCACCGACCCACACTAATTCTAGTAGTAATTATAACAACAAAAACATAACTATAACTGGAATTACACAAAATGAATCTAATTATATTATTGATTTTCAAACTCTTAATTTTATACCTAAAGTTGGTGATTTTCACGCTCATTTTTATTACGATACGGAACTAAACACAGTTACTAATAAAATGTTTAGTGGTGCAAGTCCATATACTTTAGCCATTGGTACCAAACCTGCTGGAGCAACTCAAATTTGTAGTGCTGTTGGTACGCCAAGTCATGGAGTTATATCAGGAACAGGTAATTGTGTAGCTTTACCAAGGTCGACTTCATTAGTCGTAAGTTCTTCCAGCTCATCTTCCAGCTCTACTCAAAACCCTTCTTCGAGTTATTCTTATAGTTCAAGTGTGATAACAGCTTCCAGCTCAAGTTCCTCTACTGATCCTGCCTCTTCATTTGCTAATTGCAAAACTTTGGCAACATT
>JAYUKQ010000048.1:0-4366 GCA_043764315.1 bacterium
ACAATAATTATTTCATCACATAGTGGAGCTACTGAAGTAAGTGACTTGTGAAGCATTAGAGATTCATCACGCATAATAAGGCAAAGAGATAGGAGAGGCTGCATAATTGATATTATGGTTTAGGGTTAATCTGTGGTCAATTCCAAAAAATATTCCGAAATTACAAAATACTTACGTCAACTTTGGAAGTGTAATTATCAGCTGACCAAATACTTACATCTACAGCGTTATTTGGTATGACTTTGGCTTCAAAGTTATAATTGCCTGTTGATTTGACCTTAAATGAAACCGTAAACTGAAAATTCTGATTAAAGCCATCTTTACAGAGATTACCTTTGTACTGCATACCAAAACCTCTGGCAGGTTGACATTCTTTGATTTGGCTCAAATCCCACGTTACAATTGGTTTGGTTTCAGTAGCTAAAGTTGTAATTATTTTTGTTAAATCACATTTTTCTGGCAATTTGCAACCTTTACACTGCGAACCAACTTGTAGAGTTGACCAATCAATTTTGTCTTTGGTTGAAGATAGATCCAAACTCCATATTCCATCTACAGCTTGACTTGCCATAATTTGATTTTCAGGTGTTAAAGTCAAATTTATATTGGAGTTGTTTTTGGTAGAACTATCTGATTCTAATATAACTTTCGGAAAAGATTTTTGACCGATTTGGATTGTGCCAAAGTTAGATTTACCACAGCTCTCACACTTACCCTCACTCAAAGTAAAAGTTTCCATTTGGTTAGTTGTAACTCTCTCTCCATCTTTGAGTTGAGTACAACCTTGTTGATTATCACAGGCTTTCATAACGAACACGGGTAAGAAAAAATCTTTTTTCCACGCTGGCTGAAAATTCTTAGCCCTAGCCAAAATAGTCATTTTTTTGCCATTTTCGTAGTACACTGAAGTGGTTGGATTGGTTATATCTGACTCGACCTTGAGTGGAACTTGATCAGGCTGAATTTTGTACCAACCACTATTAACTGGATTGTTGTGATCAAACTTACTATCACTTGGTGACACTGAATTGTTAGCGTCACTTTTGTAAAATTCCACTTGCGAATCTTGATTCAGATAATCCGGTCTAGTGGGGTAAAAATTACCTTGTTTGATATTGGACAAATCCAAAAAAGTTCCATGAAATGACAAACCCTTGGGTATAATATAATTAACATACAACCAATCGATATTAACTGTATTGGTTCTAAAACCTTCATTAGCCCAGTAATTAACCCAAAAATATTCCCCAGGAGCGACTAATCCAAGTGGTGTTTGTGATTGTTTGGCTGATTTGTCGTTGCGTAAATATTGCATATTATTACAATTAGCCTCCAATCCGATTCTCCACTCGGGCCAATAACTATTATCTGGCTTCAAAGTTGTTTGGTTAATCCTAAGCACATCTCTGGCTTCTGCAGATTGATATACACAAGTGTTTTTTTGGATAGCGTGTTCAACATTCTCTGTTTGAACCAAATCTTCACCCTGATATAACTCTGAAACAAATTGTAAAACACTACCTTCTTGGCATGACCGCGAGCCTTTAATATCATAATTCACAACCAAACCTCTATATATATTATCAAATGACCAATAATCAATGACAACTTCAACCATATCATTAGCTGCTACTTCACTTCCCTCAACTGGTGTTTGAGTTACTTTGAATTGATTGAACTGTTTTGATTCAAGACTCTTATCAAAATTATCATTATCTAGTAACTTGGAAATACTAGCTGACTTAAAAATTGGTTTGCAACTACCTTGTGCCAGTTTGACTCTTAATTTGTAATCTTTGGAATCACTGTGTTTTATGTTACTATTATCACGACTCTGGTTATCCAAAAAAAATAAAGTCCACAATTTGTCAGCTGACGGTGACAGATTACTATAACGATCATATTTGGTTTGAACCAACTTAGCTTGTGACTGTACTTCAACAAAATTAGATTCTAGTGGTATTCCATCAATATTTTTATTTGTACTTTCAAAAGATCCTTCAATTTTGTCTATTTTATCAACTACTTTGGCAATAGCTTTGGAATTAAAATCCAGATTAGTCACTAATTGTATTTTATCTTTGTTGGTAAAACCATCTTCTACTTTTAAGGTGATTGATAGTTGAAAAGTTTGACCTTGATTTGATTCTGGAAGAGGAATCAGAACTTGACCCATCGCCAAATCATCTGGAAGTGTTATCTTGGATTCAAAATTATTAGATTCAACCTTAACAAGCCTAAGCTTACGATATGGATTACCAGTTAGTTTGTTAGTTCTTGCCATATCTACAATCAAATTTGAATTTGGAATAATACTGTTTTTGGAACCAATTGCAATTTCAAAAGTAACATCTTCACCAGGTAGTATATTATTATTTGAAGGTTTGATGCTAGTTTGAAGAGAATTTTTTTGGAATGAGAGAATACTCCACGAATCTACTTTCAAATTCCTAACTGGCAAAAAACCAAATATGTTTTTGGATTCAATATCAAGGTTCAATCTATATTTGGACTTTGGAAGGTTGAGCAAACCCATATCAAAGCTATTTTTACCTTCTACTAATTTGCCAAAAGTGTGAATGTTTTGACCTGTGCAGTCTTGAAGACTAAGTTTTGTGTCAAAATCTTTGAGTTTGTAAATATCAATATTTGCAGTGATCAACTCATCTTTTTGAGTCAAATCTATACAACTACTTTTGAGTTTGTTTTTGCCATAACCAAAACTAATATAGCCAGATTGATTTTCTGATTCTACATTTTTATTTTTTTCTACAACAAAGTTATTAGTATTCACAAAATCATCTTTCCACACAAAGCTGGTATTTTGAAAGTCTTTACTACTATAGCTTACCAAGTCAAATTGACTCAATTGCGAAGTGTAAAGAGCCAAAAAAATCAAACCAATACCAAATATAACATACAATACAACTGTCAGTAGCTGTAACCAAAAGTATTTAGTCTTGATTTTTTGATATATTTTATTTATTTTTAACACTTTTTAAAATTATAAGTTAATGCTTTTTTAGTCAAAATTATCTTACCAAAAACAGAATCTACTTTTGGCTAAGTTAGCCCTCAACTCTTTAATCAACTCTTAATCCAAAAATTACCTCTGACACCTAGGACAAAAAACTGTAGTGCGACCAGCTAGTTTGTAACTTTCAAGAAGTGTATTACAAACCAAACAACTCTTGCCTTTTCGACCATATACCAAATGATAATCAGCATAATTACCTCTTGAACCATCCGCTAGTAGATAATTAGCTATAGATGATCCACCTTGTTCCACAGCCAAATTCAAAATCCTCTTAATTTCTACATACAGTTTTGTTGCTTCTTTTTTGGTCAAAGAATTGGCTCGGCGATCTGGCTTTACACCTGCAGCAAAACACGACTCATCGGCATATATATTACCACAACCTACAACAACAGATTGATTGAGTAAGATTGTCTTAAGTGGGCTAGTTTTGGTTTTTAAACCTTTTACGAATTGATTTATTTCAAAATCATCTGAAAGCGGTTCCATTCCAAGTTCATCAAAGTGTTTATCAGCATCTAGCTGGGTCAAATCTGAATAATATAAAACGTAACCAAATTGCCTGACATCATTATAAAAAAGAGTTCCATTATCTAACTCAAAAATGATATAAGTATGTTTGTTGGGCAGATTTTGTTCAGATTCTTGGATTGGATGACCACCGCTTACATTTTTTTGATCCTCTTCCAGTGGTTTGAATACTAACTGACCAGTCATTTTGAGATGAACCAAAATCAATCCACCGCCGATTAGATGAATCATAATATTCTTAGCGCGACGAGTCAGTTCTACAATTTTTTGACCTATCAAATCTTCTTCAAATTCTTTGACCTTGGTAGGGTTTGGTTGTCGAGTTGTACCTTTGCTGGATACTAATTTTGGCTTCAAAACAAACACTTTGTTGATCGTAGCTCCAATTAATCGTGGCACAAGACCCAATCTTAAAGCTTCTACTTCTGGTAATTCAGGCATATCCTATTGATATATCTCAAAATCAAATTTTGTGTCAATTAAAAAATTAATACCATGGACTCAAATTCCCAAATTCCCAAATTTTTAACAACTTTTGCATAATGAAATAAAGATTCTTGTGTGAAGAGTCTAAAAATTCTAATATTCTTTTGAATAAGTATTAGAGTAAATATTATTTGACAAGTATTTGACTTCTAAAGTTAGCTAAGCCGCGTATGCAATTGATTTCATTCCACAATAAAATTCTAAAAAACAGTTTATCTTTGATAATTCTAACCAGTTTGGTTCTTCCTATAACGTTGTCAGTATCAGCTCAACCGAGATTACAACTTCAAAATGCAACTGAACAAGAAGCCT
>JAYUKQ010000049.1:0-4309 GCA_043764315.1 bacterium
ATCTTTGACTTCTTCATTCCAAAGTGCCTTAAAACCAAGGTGTGTAGTCCAAGCTACAGAACCACGAAAAGTATCTTTGGCAGAGTTCTCAAGACCAAAACTACAACGATCACGTTTTTCGTCGGTCATCTGACAAGCCATTGTTTGACGCCAAATCAAGTCGTAAAGCTTCCATAACTTAGGATCAATTTTGCCTTGTAGAGATTGAGGTGAACGCAGTGAATCAGTTGGTCTAATGGCTTCATGAGCTTCTTGAGCATTCTTGGACTTGGACTTATAAAACTTAGGCTTAGCAGGCAAAAAATCTGGAAAGTTGGAACCAATCCACTTACGACAAGCATCAATTGAATCTTGAGACAAATTAAAAGAATCCGTTCTCATGTAAGTAATCAAAGCTGTTGGTGATCCGTCCACATCCACACCTTCATACAACTTCTGGGCTAATTGCATGGTCATTTTGGGATTCATTCCAAGTTTGGAAGAAGCAGCTTGCTGCAAGGTGGAGGTGATAAAAGGAGGTTTGGTTGAATTGGTTTCACTACCAAGTTTGACTTCAGTGATAACGAACTTACGATCAGTTTCAAGGCTAACTAGAACTTCTTTGGTAGTTTTTAGATTGCCCAATTTGTCTTCTAGTTTTTGACCTTTGGATAACTTCAATTCTAATGCCAGAATATTTTGATCTAATTGTTTTTTGATAATTGAGCGACTTGGATCATCGTGAGTAATCAGAGTTGTAAATTCAGTACCAACTTGAGGATGAACTATCTTGAGAGTTGAATTATTGAATACACCTTGAACTGTCCAGTATTCTGTAGGCTTAAAAGCCAAAATTTCTTTTTCACGCTCGCATAAAATTCGAAGTGCTGGGGATTGTACCCTACCCGCTGAAAGTTTGTAATTAGACATTGCTGACCACAAAACTGGTGATAGTTTGTAACCGACTAATTTGTCCAATACTTGCCTTGCGCGTTGAGCCTGAACCAGATCAATATTCAAAGGTCGAGGATTAGCAATGGCGTTTTCAATAGCTTTTTTGGTAATTTCGTGGAACTCTAGGCGTTGAATTTTGGTTTTATCTTCAATGCCAAGTATTTCGGCTAAATGCCAACTAATAGCTTCACCTTCACGGTCACTATCAGATGCAAATAGAATTTGTGTTTCTTTTTTGGCTAGAGCTTGAATTTCTTTTACCACCTTAACTTTTTCAGCATCAACTTCGTATAGTGGTTCAAAATTATTCTCAATATCAATTCCATTAATCTCTAATTTTCGACCGTCTTTGGACTTGGTATCGTCGGTAATACGTCTAATGTGACCCACTGAAGCTTTTACAATATATTTTGATCCAACAATTTTGGATATAGTTTTTGCCTTTGCTGGCGACTCTACAATAATTAACATGATTTAATTTTTTACTGCCAATTCTCTACGAAGAGTGATTGGGATTTTTACTTCAATTATATTGTATTGATTTGTTTATAGTGTCAACTATGAGTATCAGAATTACTTTTGAATCTACTATATTTTAAATTATCAACTTTAATTTGTAGTTAAGACTAGTTTGGGATTAATGTATTTTAGACCGTGATAGATAATTGTTTTACTAAGTAATTCAAATAAAATCTTCCTAAATGCAAACTGATTTGACATTTTATAATCACTCTAGCACCATAATTGTTATGTCAACCAGCTATTTATCTCAAAACTGGGTTTCCTTTCAAACCATTGTTAGCAAAGAAATTAACCGATTCTTACGAATCTGGACTCAAACTCTTTTGCCGTCAGCAATAACTCAATCTTTATACTTTTTGATTTTTGGTGGAATCATAGGTTCACAGATTCGCAACGTACCAATTATTGATAGTTCAGGTATAATTATACAAGTTCCGTACATGCAATTCGTCGTTCCAGGATTAGTCATGATGGCAGTTCTAACCAACGCTTTTGCCAACACTGTATCATCTTTCTTTGGTTCCAAATTCCAAAAAAGTATCGAGGAATTACTAGTTTCTCCAACTCCAAACTGGATTATAGTTGCAGGTTTCACAATTGGCGGTGCATTAAGAGGAATTTTGGTTGGATTAATAGTATTTTTGACTGCTTTTTTGTTTCAAGCTGTACCACAAGTGCATAACTACGGAATTATCCTTTTGTTCGTCACAATGACGGCAATTGTTTTTTCTTTAGCTGGGCTAACTAATGCTGTTTATGCCAAAAAATTCGATGATACTGCTATTGTTCCAACTTTTGTACTTACCCCTTTGACTTATCTTGGTGGTGTATTCTACTCTATCAAGTCTCTTCCAGATTTTTGGCAAATAGTTTCTAAGTTCAATCCAATTGTCTATATGGTTGACGGTTTTAGATACGGGTTTTTTGGAGTTAGTGAAGTAAATGTCTGGTATAGTTTTAGTTTGTTAGTTGTTCTAATGACAAGCTTGGCAACGATTAATCTGTATTTGCTCAACAAAGGTGTCGGCATGCGATCTTAAAATTAATGCAAAATTGAGAATACAAAGTACAAATTTTTTTGACTCTAAACCATTACTATAATCCTAAACTCTAACCTGCCATCCTGAACATCGATTTTGGGATCTAAAAACCCCAACTGACCTTCATCTTGAACACGGCAAAATATCCTTTACACACCAAAAACCAATTCCTAATTTCAAATTCTTAATTCTTAATTAACCAATGCGTTGCCCCAAATGCCTTAACCCAGACACCAAAGTATGCGATACTCGTAACTCTCAAAATGGTCGTGTAGTTCGTCGTCGTCGTGAGTGCGAAAAATGCTCATACAGATTCACTACCATTGAAGAAATGAAAATTCTGGATCTCAAAGTTGAAAAGCGAAATGGTCAAATTGTTGACTTTAGTGAGGAAAATCTAGCCAAAGGTATCCGCAAATCCTTCAACAAACGCTCAATTAATCTCAACAAAATTAACGCAGTAACTCAAAAGATTATCGATGATATTCTGGAAACTGGTAAAAACCCAATCAAATCAACCAAAATTGGTAAAATTGTTCTCAAAAATCTCAAACCAGTAGATGAAGTTGCCTATATTTGTTTTGCGTCCATGTTCCTCAACTTCGAGAACCTTAACGACTTTAGTAGACTGGTTCGATCTATCGATGAGAAGTCTTAAAAATTATTTGTGACTTATAAATCAATACATTATGTTACAAAAATTTCAACAAAACCAAGAAAGTTTAAACCCACAATTAAAAAAAGCTATAGAAGATTATTGCCAATTTTTTGGAGAGAATGCCCAAGATTTTTCGCCAGTTTTTGACTTAATAAACAAAGATTCTAACTTACAAGACAGAAAAAATATGGAAGGTCATTTGGCAAGTCAAGGATTTTTATTCAATTCAGATTTTTCCAAAGTTTTACTTTTACACCACAAATCACTGAATATGTGGATTCAACCTGGAGGACATATGGACGCTGAAGATTCGGATTTGGTAACAGCCACCAAGAGAGAAGTCCTTGAAGAAACTGGATTATCAGAATGTATATATCTTCCAGTTGATGAGAATAATCATTTGATGCCAATTCGCATTTGTATCAATGGAATTCCCGAAAACCCAAAAAAACAAGAAGGAAATCATGTTCATTTTGATTTGGCGTACGTTTTTAAGACTGAAGATGAAAATATAGTTATAGATCCAAGTGAAAGCAATCAGTGTGAATGGGTGTCGTTCAAAGAGTTTGCTCAAAATCCAAGATTCGCTCAAATTGCACTGCGTATTCATTCTCATTTAATTAATCAATAGTTTGGAATTGATTAGAATCCAACCAATATAAAAGGAAATTTTTTATCTATCGCTTGACCAAATAGTCACTCTTGAAAGAATATAACTCATATGTCTAATCTTTTTAGTAATAACAAATTCCAGAATGCGTTCAGTATTTTTTTGGCAATAATTATATTTGTATTTTTATCTTTTTTACTTTTGGCTCAAGTTAATCTACTTAACGGAGTTGGCGGAATTATCGGTTACGGACCCAAAGATTTGATTTCGACTCAAATTCAATGGTCAGATGTTCTTGTAGGTCTAACAATTTATCTCAAGACAGCTGTAGACTTTGCAATCATTATTGGTTTATTAATGAGCAAATACCCAGGATTCAAAAATCGTGTCGCTATCGAAAATGGAACAGCACTAGGTAACACTCTTGGAACAATGGCAGTTCTAGCTTTATGGTTCTTCTTCAAAGAAATCAAATGGCTGCTAGCTCTAATGGTTCTTGTAGCTTCACTGGTTCTACTCGAACTTGCCAAAGGTGGAATTCATCAC
>JAYUKQ010000050.1:0-4297 GCA_043764315.1 bacterium
TAAGGAGATGACTCAAAACCTGAAGAAGGTGAAGCAAATATAAACTTAGAACTGGAGATTAACATGTATCTAAAATGCTATTAATACCTTTAATTGTCAATTTTAGTTTTCGTTTAATCTTTAGTTTAATCTTTATGATTTGTGACCTTTGATCAAGGCAAATGGTGTTTTGAGAATGATTACAATATCAAGCATAAAGCTCCAATTCTCGATATACCAACAATCCAACTCTACTTCTTGTTCAAACTTGAGATCGCTACGTCCGCTAATTTGGGCCAAACCTGTGATCCCTGGCTTAATGTTGAGAACTTTGTAGTGATCATTCTGGTATCTAGCAACTTCACGTGGCTGGTGAGGTCTAGGTCCAACAACAGACATATTACCAATTAGCACGTTCCAGAATTGAGGCAATTCATCAAGACTAGTTTTTTCCAAAAAAATACCGAGCTTAGTTGATCTTGGGTCATTGTTAATTTTGTAGAGGATTCCATCGCCTCGTGTATCACTTATATCTATAAGACTTTTTTCCATTATTAGAGACTCTTTATTATCCTCACTAGTGCAAAATTCTGATTTTAGTCGACGAAATTTCCATAATTTAAAAATCTGACCATCGGGTCCAACTCGATCAGACAAATAAAAAGGGTTAGACTTGTCTTCCAGCCAAATAGCTATAGCAATTAAAGCATAAATTGGACTAAGAACAATCAAAACTACAGATGCAAAAACAAAATCAAACACTCTCTTGAGGACTATTTTCCAACCATCTAAGTTGCTGTGAATTATTTCTAGGTACAGTTTTTGTTTGATTCGTCTGGGTTGTAGATCAAAAAACTCGAATTGACCAAAACCTTCTGGGCTAAAGATAAAATTAATTTTGTATCTCTCACTAAGCCAAGCTAATTTGCCAAGAAGGCTAGAATTATGATGAACCGTAGCATAGATTTCATTAATTTGGTGGTTTTTAATTTTTGTTTCAAGGTTTTTGACTGTCTGTAGATTTAACTCTTTATATATTTCGATATGACTTATAAGACTTTGTTTGCCAAGATAGTTGACTAATTCATCTGTGCTATCACCAACTACAGCAACTTTGATTTGACCGATACCATTAATTTGTAGAATTTTTTGGATTAACCACAACAAGAATCTTCCCCACAGCACAAAAATAAAAGCCGCAAAACCAGCAAATAAAAGTACAAAACGACTTATAGGCACACCACTTGGGAATATATTTCGATCAAATTCAAAGAAGAAGAAAAAAGAAACTAAACCAAAAATAACAGTAAAAATTCCCAAAAAAATGTGACTAAAATTCCTTACAGTTGGCTTGCGGCGGTTGATTTTATACACACCAAGTATAGCCAAAACTACTATTACAGCTGAACTAAATATTATATTAAATTCAAAATACTGAATAGCTGACAATCGTCTACCAGAGTCAAAAAGTTCAGGAAAATATTTGAATCGATATAGATAAACAAGTCCAATACCAAGATTCAAACAACAAAAATCAGTAATTAATTGTATAACTTTTTTCCAGATTTGACTGGTTCTAGTTGGAGGTAACATGTCTATAACTAAACATTAACTAAAATAAATTGGCAAATTATTGGATCAAGCTTATTCTGCCAGACTTTGTTAACGAATTTGAAGTTAGGTATGGCTTTGGAGTTGTAGATTGAACTCAAAAAAACCTCACCGAAGTGAGGAAAATTGTTATTTTATATAACTTGTGAGGAATATACTTACTGTAATTAATGCAAAGTTAGAAATAACTCCATACAAACCAAGTAATATAATTCCAATTATAAGCTTTCTCTCCTTGTTAACTTTCAATTTATCAACAGTTATACATGAAATTATTAATATTAATGTAGAAAGTAACAAAATAGTATCTTATCAATTCATAAATTGCACTAATAGTCATACTTTAACAATTTAATCAAGGATAAACATTTGTATATTAATACACCATTACCTAGAATAAAAATAACCTAAAGATATTGTAATTGTTAAGAATAACCAAAAACCTATCCATTCTCTAGTTGTTATTTTTTTGATCTCTTGTTTGTTGCCCAGTCCCGAGTATATTATGTCTAGAATGGAAGTAATTAAGTTCATATTTGGTTTTTAAAATAAGTAGGTTAAATTTTTCCATTGTTAATTATCCATAGATATGAGAGATATATACAACTAGCAACAAAACCAATTAGCATAGTCAAAATAAATTGAGCTGGTATCTGCAAATTATTTTTTATTATATAATCCATTAGTAGTTGTAAACTATTTGGCAACATTTTAGTATCTTGTATTTATATATTCACAACCTAATATATTCTCTCTTGATGTTACTTAATTCTATACATAGACAGCTAACCCTAACACAAATATAACCATTTAATAAACCCCCAAAGCCTTCGAGTTTGAACTCTTAGAAGTGTATATTTAACAAAAATTAATGCACTGAAAAAAATTATTAACGTTAAGACTAGCTAAAAATGAAATTATAATTGATTTAAGTTAAAAAGAATTTAACAATTAAGCTGAAAATAAAAACTGATATAATAATACCTAAAATATTGAACTGAATCATCATACTAGGTAATATCAAAATGCAGTAAATAATCAAAAGTAAAATCCATAATAACCAGCCTAAAATGATTGAAAAATTGGATAATTGTTTGATTAGTAGTCTTAACATTAAAATTTAATTATTGGGTCAATATATTTTGGTCTTCGATTGTAACAGTTTACTTGATCACCTTCGATTCTCCATGTTGCAGATGGTGATACACCTAATGGATCACTTGAAGTTATATTGTGATTACTTACCAAATCAGCACACCATCTCGCCATTGCAACATTAGCTTCACCTCGACTTTCTTGTTGTAATATACTGTTATAAGTTGATACTGGCATTGAACCTATGTACACTTGGTCGAATTGTGCATCTACTCTATCTCGAAGTTTTATTCCCAATTCTTTTACTGTTCTAACTTTTGGAGTTGTAGATTCAAAGTCGAATGAAGGATTATAACCTTCAACTGATTTATATGGTTGCATTGTAATGTTCAAAATTAGTTAATAATTCTGTTGATCAACATTACTTTTGAATCTAAATCTTTTTTTTTTTTGGTCAATGAAGTATATGTAAAAGAATAATAATGTAATATATGTAGCGTTAATTTGGCTTGTATTGATCGCACTAAATTGTTTTTTGATTTGGTTAAGTGTGATTTTGTAGCTTTGTTGAATCGGAGTTGATATGTGCCTATGATAACTAATATATAATATATATTGGGCAATTAAAGTTGTTAAAATTTGATATTTTTGCTCAAAAAGATACAACGAATAATTTGACAAAATACTTTTCTACGTCAATAATAATTGAGTTGTCAAAAAACAACGGGATGAAGTGTTACGGTAGCATACTTGCTTTGGGAGCAAGGGGCACAGGGTTCAATTCCCTGCATCCCGACCACTAAAACTAAAAAATAATAACTCCTTTAGAATTAACTTGAGGAGTTTTTTTGTTGCCTAATTTTGTCTAAGATTTTTGTTTTCAAATTATCTTTTATATTTTGACTTATATGAGATTCTATATTTTTTGATTGTTCGGATTGCTCTAAAATTTGCTTTACTTTTTGATCAATAGATTGCTTTAATTTTTTTTCAGCTTCACGCATTCTTTGAATTTCTTTCGCCAAGTTCTGCCTTTTTAGTTCAGAATTAATTCGGTGAGTAATATCTTTTTCATCTTGAGATAACTGAACTTTGTAGGCTTGGACTATTTTTTGAAGTTCGTCTAGATTGAGCTGTAATTGGCTCTCTAATTCTTTAATCTTTTCAGATAGATAGACTATCAATTCCAAAGTTTCATACTCTGGTAAGGTCAAAGCTTTTGGCTTGGAAGATACTGTTACAGGTACGAGACTAGACATATAATTAACATCAAGCAAACCTAATTTTGGCTTTTTGGTCAAATTTGACAACATATTAGCCTAACTCCAATATTGCACTATGAAACAAACCAAATTATATAAATCAAAACCTAATTTTAAAAAGTATATTAAACCTTGGTTAATAAGTTTACTTAGTATAACTGGTCTTAGCGGTCTTTTGGTTGGTGTTAATCCAGATCTTCAAAAAGCCATTGGAATTGAGCAACCAACCACCTCCAGAATTCCTTCTACCAAGAAAAAACCAACTATTAATAGATCACCAGAAGGTATTGAAACTGCCAAAATTCAAAGAGTTGTCGATGGTGACACTGTAGAGCTAGACGATGGTAGAA
>JAYUKQ010000051.1:0-1265 GCA_043764315.1 bacterium
TAATTTGACAAAAAAGCCTTTGGTAAGGGTTTTGAACAACTCACCTTTCGCCAAAGTTCTACCAGTATTCAAAAATATAGATTTCAAAACCTTCCAAAACTTGATAGAGGAATTGGGTATGAAGCTAACATTTGGTGAAAGACGACAAAAAAATTAGCGATGGTTAGTCGCTATATCAATTTAATTCTGATGTCTATCGTACCTCTTGTAATTGACTTTGCAATTGCTCTTCTGCAAGGCTATAAAATAAGGCTGCAGCGTCTTCACGTCTACTTACATTCAACTTAAATAATATATTCTTTACATGAATTTTTGCTGTTCCCAAACTTATATTTAACCTGTTTGCAATTTCTTTATTTTCAAGACCTTCTAGTATTAATACTGCAATTTCTAATTCTCTGGGTGTAATACGAAGATTTTCTATTGAGCTTAAGTCCAGTTTGTTTATATCTAATTCACCTCTAATACTACGCATTATTCCAGTACGAGAAGTTACCCCAAGTACACTCTTTGCACGCCTTACGCGATCTTTTATTGTGTTTTCAGGCAGGTTTAAATGACGTTCAATTTCTTTATTAGTTAAAGCTTGTGCTACTAAGTCTGCAACTTGTTTTAGTAAACCAGTATCTTCTGAGGTATCAATATCTTCTAAAGTATTAGGATCTGCTAAGGTATTAGGTCTTAAAATGTCTAATTGAGCTTGTAATTCTTCTTTACTCATTTTAGAGTGATAAATGAGTGCAATTTTGTTACGGTCTCTTACACCAAGTTTATTCATTACATTTTGCACATGAGTATTTACTGTACCTTTAGTTATAAATAATTTTTTTGCAATATATTTATATGAATAACCTTTTACCACTAATTCTATAACTTCTAATTCTCTAGGTGTAAGATCAAAAAGTTGTATTCTGCTTGATTCAAGATCCTGTGACAATCTTTTTGCAGCATGGAAATTATTAATTGCTTGTGTACGATTGTGTGAATCAGTTTTTTCATAAATTTTACTTAGGTAAAATTTTACTGTTTTTACAGTTAGGTTTAACTGATCTCCAATTTCTTTGTTATTACAACCTTTTACCACTAATTCTAGAACTTCTAATTCTCTGGGTGTAAGATCAAATTTTTTTTCATGGATTTCCGCACTTGATAATTCAGTCATCATTCATTTATATCACAATAATCATTATTTGACAAAAAAGCTTTTGGCAAGGACTCTCTGATAATATGTCAAGTCCACAACTGTACGAACCATTTGAAACTAT
>JAYUKQ010000052.1:0-15273 GCA_043764315.1 bacterium
TTTGGTAGAATCACAAGTTGCCATTTTGGGAGCGATTCCAAAACCTTCGAATTGTAAACATTTATTAGTGTTTGTTTTGTACTGGTTAGTTATCGAATCAAAAGTCAAATTCAAGACCTTAGAATCAGTTACCGAGTAAGAACGAATTTCACCATTTGAATTAGAACCTAGGGCAAAATTAGGGTTAATAGAGTTCAATATCTGGCTTACATTTTGGATATTAGTGGACGGCGAAAAATTAGAAAAGCTGTTTGGAGATGAGGTAGAACCAACAACAAAAGCACTTAATGGCAAAGTCCAATTTTGATTAACTGAACCGTTACAATAATTATTTAACAAAATTTGATAATCTTTTTGACTATTAGTAGAGCTTCCAACTTGTGTAGTATCAATATCCAAACACAAATTGTTGTAGATCATACCAGCTTTAGTTTGACTTACTGGAAGGTTCATAGAACTTTTAATTATAGAAGATATTCCATTCCCAGAATCAACCAAATTCCATTTTTGACCTTCATTACCAACGACACAATCTACCAAACTTGGCATGACACCATTACTTGTAATCTGAAGACATCTATTCAATCCCGCAAGTTTTAGTTGTTTGGTTGCGGAATCGTAATTCCATTTTTGGGATTTTGGATTTGCTCTGTCGTATATTCTCACCTCATTACTGTCTACACCCAAAGTAAGATTGGGATTCACAGCTTTGGAGTTAGTTATGTAATTAGCACTCGAAACCAAAGAAGAATCTGAAGAAACCATAGACTGATTAACCAAATTCAAAGAACTAAAGGAAGAACTGAATCTTGTTGCAGAACTACTGACTGTTTGAGCTTGAGTTGTTATTCCAGGGTCAAGAATATTTGATAAACCAAGCTTTTGTAGTAAGTTGGTCACCGCAATTTTGGTTGCAAGTACATTGGTTACCAGACCTAAGCTAGAGTTAAAAGTAACAGAAAGTAACAAAATACTAACCAGCACACATACTGAACTGCTTTTGAGCAATCTATTACTTTTGGAAGTTAGTTGAGATGTTAGTTGAGATGTTAGTTGCAACGTAATTGGCAAAAACCTAGAATTAACAAACAAAAGTCTAATATTTCTGATGATTTCACTTTTTTTAAGAAGCAAAAACTTAGATCCAAAATTACGGATCAAACGATAAACTGTGTACAGGTGCATTTTAAACCACTTGAACTATAAAAAATTTGTTTTTTCAACTCCTTACTGTATCTATTTTTCAACAAGAAAGGGAGTTTACAGTTTTGGTAGGTGATTAAACTGCGATAGAGCTAAAGAAAAAGATTATTAATTACCAAACATATTTTACTATGCACAAAAATTAACTAAACCTATCAAAAAACTAATCAACTCTGTCGTAGTTAAAATACTTTTTTTGTAAAGTCAAATTGTCTATTTATTCTTATAAACAAGACTTTTCGTGTGTTTTCAAAAATAAAGAAATTCAAAAAATAAGAAATTCAAAAATGTCTAAAATACTTACAAATCAAATACAAATATATCATTCTATTTGCTAAAAATAATTACAATTGTAACTGACACTAATCTCACATTTGAACAAAATACCCAAAGTAAAGCAAAAACTACTAACCTACAAACCTAGCACAGACTTTGCTATGAATTAAGTATAAATAGTTTGGGGTTAAAATAGTTGAACATATCTGTAGTTGGAATTAGCAAATTGAACTAGTTTCAAACTTCCAGTTTCGTCAAAAAATATCTTAATTTTTTAAATTCCAAAAACCATCTCCAAAATGATAACTTTAGCACCACTATATATATGTATTCTACAAACCAAAAACTAAATACTACGTTTCAATAAATGGTCAACTATCAATTGAATAACAGCCAAAACAAAAGTAATTACAAAGCCAATCAAAGCTTGTTTTTCAGTGTAACCATGAAATATTTTGAGATGATTTTGATTGCGAGTCAACCTAGCTAGGGTATAAAAATACAACTGTTGAAAGGTAACAATCCAAAGGAAAGAGAGTCTAAAAAATGAAGTAGCAAAGCTTACAATAACAAAAATTAGAATCCCGTAATTATACAACTAGCGAATTTGATAATTAGAATGTTTGCCATAGAATAATTTTATCTTTTGGCGATTAGCTTCAACTTCAGGAGCATATTTGGGAATCAAATGCAAAAACACAAATGAACTTACTATAGCTAGTAAACCAACCATAAAAATCAATAAAAATACCATTGTTTCAGTCATACCCAAAAAATCAAAAATCACTTAATTAGCCTACAATTTGCATATCTTGTTGGAATTCATTTTTTTCTTTTTGAAGATCGACAACCGTGTCAGTCTCATCCACAATCTCGCCAACTAATTGCTCTATCACATCTTCCAGAGTTACGAGTCCGCTTGTGCCACCATATTGATCTATGACAACAGCAATATGCACTCTTTGTTTTTGAAAAATTATTAATAGTTGGTCTACTTTGGTATCTTCACGAACGGCTACAATCTTGTGAATTAGATCAGTTTGAGTTGGCATAATGTGTCCATTACCTTTGGCCATTTCTTCTAGAATCTCACGAAGTAGAACAAAACCTTTGATATCGTCAGTATCTTCACCAATTACAGGTAATCTACTATGCTCTGTATCATAGATGGTTTGACTTTGATTATTCAGGCTTACATCGGCTTCCAAGGTGTCAATTTGAACACGTGGAGTCATAATGTCACGAGCCGTTCTATCGTTCATCTTGAATACATTTTGGATAATTTCATGCTCTTCTTTTTCGATTCCAAGACTTTCAAGACCAAGATCAGTCATGGCAATTACCTCTGCTTCACTGGCAGTTTCGGTTGATCCACCTTTGCCAATAATTAAGCGACTAATAGTTTCAAGAACTTTTAATAGTGGTTTGAACACAAAGCTCAAAATTGAAATTAATCCTGCTGTGTACAAAGCAACTTGTAAAGCAAATTTTTCACCAGCATTTTTGGGTATAACCTCACCAAAAAGTAAAACTACAAATGTATAGATCCATTCATAATAATTAACCACAAAGAATTGCCACTCGCTAGGGTTTGTTGTTTTTTTGATCGGTTCAAGCATTCCACCCAAAAATAACGCACCAACTATCCCAAACAAATTAGCCAATAAAACCAAAGTACCAATGGTTGAACCCATATTTTCTTTGACTTTGAGTAAACGAATTGCTTGTGAATTACCTTCTTCAGCCAAAGTTTGCACCTTAATTTTGCTAACTGAAAAAATAGAAGCTTCACAAACCGACACCACAGCCGATCCAAAAATTAAAAATAGGGAAAAAAATAGTAAATTGGACATAATAATATAGACAAAGAACCCGTGAAGGGTTAAGTAGGATTAACTAATTAGTATTCATGGAACACTCGGGAGGTTGATCAGGACTGTCTTTGGACATTTATACTGTTTAACTTACCACGTGCATAGCACTTTGTCAAATACTTTTTTCAAAAATATCCAATTGACAAAAGCCTAGTGGCAGCTAATGATTACAATATTATGACCAACAATCTCAACAATAACATTCAACCAACTTTGTACACCAGATTGAATACCAGATTGCACACTTTACTAACCAACCTAGCTAAAGATTTTAAAGTGTCTCACATTACTCGGTCACCTGCTAGATTCAACACTGAAAAACTCAATTGGTTCAACCGTGAATATATCAAGTTATTAAGTCTAGAAGAATTTTGTTATCGTAGTGCCAAACTCAAAGCTGAACAAAAAATAGATGAAGTTAATTACCGAATTGGTGATTACATTTACCCAGTTGACTCAAATACAAATAAAATATTGATTAACAAAAGCTTTTCACCTAGTGGACAAGATGGTAATTTTTATCCAATTGGGGGTGGTCGAGAAGGTGTTGATCCAGTAGATTCTTTAATCCGTGAAATTGAAGAAGAAACTGGCAACCAGTTGAAAATTGATAAAAACAAACTAAAATTCGTCCAAACTTGTCGTGTCACCTCTAACAAAAACTGGCAAAGAGATGGTCAAGAATTCGGTGGCAAAGAATTTAATATTTATTTTTATCCAGTTAATCAAAGTGATATTAAACCGTTTCATTTGCAAGAAAATATTCTCGAAAATCACATTAGTAGACACGAAAATTGGCTTTTTGAATGGTACGATGTTGGTGAAATTATATCTACTAACACACATTTGACCTATCCAATTTGGAAACAATTCTGTAAAGATAACAAAATAAAAGATAATTTGGATTCTACCTTTGGGCAACATTATCTAGCTTGGACTTTGGACAAAAACCGAGCAACTCTACTTACTGAATTTGGTACAGAATCAAATTGTATTTTGGACTATCAAAAACCACAAATGGAAATCCTAAAGTGGAAGAAAATTAGTTTAGAAGAGTCTTTGAATAATTTACAAGAAATACTTGGTGTAATTGAAACCATTTCAACCAAGTTACAAACTCAAACAGATCATCTAAATAGTTGTCAAATAAAAGATATAGCAGCTAATTTTGAAAAACTATCCAAATTATGGGAAGTTGAACTCAAATTATGGCTAAACAAAAATAAAAAAGACACCGGTTCATATCTGTGGCCACTAAGAGTTGCGTTATCAGGTAAAGCCAAATCCCCTAGCCCATTCGAACTATTAAGCGTCTTAACTATAGAACAAGTTAGACAGAGAGTTAACAATTTGAATTAAAACTTTTTGGATTATTCTATCTGTGCTTTATGATTAATTTAGATTAAAGGTTTGGTTAAAATTAGTTAAAATTCATATAAGTTTGGGTATAGAATGACCAATTGGAGTTTAGAATTACAGGTGAAGATGGTTGGCAAAATTAGTATGTGCAATGGTATGTGCAATTGTTTATTTTAAAGTTTTTAACTTGACTAAATTTCCATAAGAAGGCAAATTTTTGGTATAGACTTAAACTAATCCAAAACCATGTTTTCACTTTCTTCACGTCCAACTATTAACGAAATTCACAAACTTTACGAATCCAAAAAAGCCACTCCTTCACAAGTGGTTCAATTTTTTTTGAATAGAATCAAAGAAACTGACAAAAAAATTTTGGCTTACGATCATCTTACAGAAGTTTTTGCCCTGAATATTGCCAAAGAACAAGATAAAACTCTCAACTTTACAGATTGGTCAGAAATAGTCAAAAAACAACCACTGTTTGGTATTCCTTTTGCCAACAAAGCAATTATTCAAGTTGAAGGTCAAGTTTTTAATGCTAGTTCCAAGATTCTCAAAGATTTCAAATCACCTTACTCGTCCACCGCCTATCTCAACGTTGCCAAAGCAGGAGCAATTATGATTGGTGTCTGTAATATGGATGCACACGCTATGGGAGCTTCGGGCGAAAGTTCAGACTTTGGAGTGTCTCGTAATCCTTTTGATACAACTCGAGTGTGCGGAGGTTCAAGCTCTGGTTCGGCGGCCGCTGTAGCTAGTGGTCAAGCAGTTTTTAGTCTTGGAACTGATACAGGAGGATCAATACGCCAACCAGCTGGATTTACTGATCTAGTAGGTCTCAAGCCAACTTATGGTCTAGTCTCTCGTTGGGGAACTCAACCAATGGCTTCTAGCTTAGACCAAGTTGGACCTCTTACTAATAATGTAGAGGATAATGCTACTGTCATTTTGGCTTTGGCGGGAATTGATCCCAAAGATCAAACTACAATAGATTCAAATAATATGGTTACTCGCCTTAACAAGTTTTTGGAAGACAAGAACAAAAGAAGAATTCAGAACAAACTTACCAAAACAAACAAACCACTTAGAATAGGATTACCTAAACAATTCTACATTAATGGAACTGACCCTATAATCAAAGCCAAACTTGAGCAAATTCAGACCAAACTAAAAAAAATTGGTCATACTCTTGTGGAAGTTGATATTAGTATTGATGTTAACGATGCTGTAGCAATATATTATATGACTTGTGCTGTAGAGGTTGCTTCCAACTTACAGAGAATTGACGGTGTTAGATTTGCTAAACAAGAATATACCAACACCCCAGATAAGGAAGAAATGTACTTTGATCATAGGTTAGAATTTTTTCCAGATGAAGCCAAAAGAAGAATTATGCTTGGAAGTTACGCTTCCAGTGCTGGTTATTACGATGCCTACTACAATCAATCCCAAAAAGTCAGAGCTGTAGCTATGGATCAATTCGACAAAGCTTTCCAAAAATGTGATGTCATGTTAGTTCCAACTTCTCCAGAATTTGCTTTTAAGATCGGGCAAAAAGCTGATAATCCAATCCAAATGTACTTATCAGATATTTTTACTTGTTTGATTAACCCAATCAAGATCCCAGGTTTGAATGTACCAATGGGACTTTTACCTTGTCAGACAGGAGAAATCAAGCTTTTTGACGATACAACTCAAGAAGATCAAAACCTTCCAATGGAATCAGAGCGAAAAAGAGCTATTGCCATAGTTAATCTCAAAGGAACTAATCAGTTCGTAGTATTTAGTAAAAATGGTGATCCAACTGAATTTTATAACAATATTGATACTAAGTTCATACCCGGTGGGATGATAGAGGAAGGTGAAACAGCTATTGTAGCAGCAGCTAGAGAGACAGAAGAAGAAATTGGTCTACAAAACCTAGAATTAATCCAAGAACTCGGAACCTGCCGCAAATTACTCAAATACAAAGATTCTGTAGCTAATGGTCTTGAAACCTATATCCTCTTTCAGGTAACGCAAGAGAATTGGGAAGCTAGAATTAAGAGTGAAGCTGACGATAAGAATTATACCGTGGAACTTGCAACAATTGAAGATTTGCGTGGTAACAATTGGAATCAACTGAATTGGATCTTAGATATTTTGGAAGAAAAAATTCCATTACCAGAGAACAAAATCGTCATGTTACCAGCTGGTTGTCAATTACTAGCACCTCAACTTAGTGAAGATTTGCTGTACAGCCTAGCTATGGACATTGAACAAATTAGGTAGTACAATCCCAGACTAATTGTCATCTTGAGTAAAGCAACAAATCCAACAATCCCTCGACAGCATTTAAAAATACTTTTTTGACTCAAATATTGGTTGTTATCCCAAAAACTATAAAGCTGTCATCCTAAACTTGATTCAGAATCTAGAACTATCACAAAAACGAAGTCAAACTAGTAATCAAAAAATGTCCTTATCTATAATCATACCAACCAAAAATGAAGCTGATTATTTGCCCAAGTTATTAGAATCAATTCTTAATCAAAAAAATGTTAATCTAAATCAAATCCCAATAATTATAGCTGATAATAATTCTACTGACGACACAATAACAATTGCTCAAGAATATGGTTACAAAGGATTACAAATCAAAATTATTGAAGGAGGGTTACCAGCTCAAGCTAGGAATAATGGAGCTAAAGTTGCTACTACACAATGGTTATGGTTCATTGACGCTGATGTGATACTGGAGAAGGACACGCTTTCCAAATATTTGGACACTATCAAAAATCCACAACACAAAATATATACCAGCTATGTTTTTAATTACTCTTTTTCGCCGCAAGCTTGGCTGTGGTTCCAAGGTTACAATACAATACTCAAACTGAAAGTAGTAGTTTTTGAAGTCACCCAAAATATAATTGGCGGATACAATGTAATAATTACCAAAGTTGATTTTGAACGAGTTGGTGGTTTTGATACAACTATCAATACGCACGAAGATATCAAACTTGGCAGACAATTCACACCACAAGAATTTGGAGTAATTCAATCGAGAATCAAAATCTCACCTAGAAGATTCAAACGTGATGGTTTTTGGAAGGTTTTTGTTATGTACAATAGGATTTTTTGGAGAACTAGATTCGGTTCAGATGATTACAATGACACAACCAATCGAGATTACTTCATACAAGATTTTGGTTCCAAAAAATAAAAAATACCAACGCAACTTGCCCACAAATTACAATTCCATTTTAATTAAATCTAATCTTTTTAATTTCAAAATGGCATATTAGCGAGTTAGCAACTCTCGTAATAAAGAGAGAGTCAAGAGGGTCAAGCCTAAAATATTTGGGTAGATTTTAAGAGTCTTATTAAAACAATTTAACTGATAATCACCAAAATACAACCTCATCAATGATCCAAAAAATTGCCTTAATCCTACTTCCAATTGCATTATTAATACTAACTGCTTCATCTATTGTTTACTGGCAACATAACCAACCCAAACTACAAAAAAATTCTGAAACCAAAAATGAATCAGAAATAGAAATGTTATCTTCAAAAGAAAACTACAAAAGACCTCAAAGTAACTCAAACCTTCAATCAAGTCAATCCGCTACATCAAGTCAATCAAGTCAAATTTCTTCACCTCAATCAATAGTAAGTTCTGTTTCAAGTGCAAGTAGCCAAATCTTTTCTAGTACCTCTTTGGCAGTCCAAAAAGCTGTTGAAGAAACCCAATTTAACTTTAAACAACTATCTGGACCAGACTTTCAAAATATTTTTGAATCAATGAAGTATCCCAAAGTGGAAATGCTCAATTCGCACACCAATATTACGGATAATCCTGTAGTTGACAATAGAATTAGAATGTTAGGTGAAAACCGTGGCTACAAAAAACGACCATCAGCTATTGACGGAGTAATGGTTTGGACTGACGGTCAAAGACTACAGAGCGAAGCCTCACAAGCTTGGATTCAATTCCGAGATCAAGCTCGTAAAGAAGGTTTTAATATCGTTATGACCAGTGGTTTTAGATCACCTCAAGAACAACGCAACATGTTCGTCAATAGTATGGCACCAGAATATGCAACTAAAGATTTTTTGGACGGCAAAGTAGACCCAGAATTACAGAGAATTATGAATATAGTTTCACCACCTGGTTATTCTCGGCATCACACAGGTTACACAATTGACATCGCTTGCCTTGATGAATCCACAATCTTCAGGCAGACTTCTTGTTATCGCTGGGCTTCAGCTAACAATTTTGCCAATGTTAGACAATTTGGCTGGATTCCAAGTTATCCAGTTGGAGTTAACAATCAAGGACCACTTCCCGAGGAATGGGAGTTTGTTTGGGTTGGAGATCTAGCCAAATAATACTTAAAGTCAAATTCTTATTTGATACAAATATATATAGAGAATTAGAACTCTTGCGTGGAGTTATTTTTCTACTTACTTTCGGAATTTAAAAACCATTAATTTGATCCTAGCATAATCTTTTTGGCTTTCAAAGTCTAACCTATCTTTGACTATGTTTTCGACTTTTTTTTCATAGCCTTGATCATAACTCATAATTAGATAGAATTTGTTATAATCTTTGGACAAATCTTCTAGTTGAGCAACCAACTTACCCTCGTCAAAAGGCGGTATACCCGAACCCTTCTCTCTTTCCCAGTTGGGTACCGTAACTAGTTTGGCTGATCCATTATAGTAATAATCAAATGGAAAAATGGTAAAAGGAGCAGAAGCTGCAACCACATCATCTCTTTTGACCTGCGAGATAACATAATTGATAACACCGCGATAATCTTCTTTAACACTAGCTGATGGATTAGCTATCTGAATAACAAGGCTACCCATCATACACATCAAAAGAATTGACTTTAGAGGTTTGGTAAAAGTAGTTTTGAGGTTGAATAAGAGAAGTGCAATTAAAATGTAAAGTGGTGGTAAACACATTATCAAATAACGACTAAGGAATATTGGTCTAAATAAAACACTCACTGAAAACAATAAAAAAGTTGGCAAAAAAGCCATTGTTAACAAATAATAATGTTTTAGTTGAATTCCAGTTGTTCTTTTTTGAAGATTAAGAAGAGCAAAAAGAGTTAATAAAGGCCAAGTTGATAGAATTATTGAGTTAAGTGTGTCACTTTGAAAGCCGAACAAATGATTAGAATAAAGGTTGAATAAATCAATTGTAGTAGGTTTGGCTAGTAGTGGAGTTTGGGAACTAGCAGTATTCAAAAAATTAACATACCAAAACCAAAGTAAAAAAATGGTAATAGTTAAAATCAGACTTCCCAAAAGTAGCCACTTTTTTTTCCAGATAAAAGTTGGTAATTAAAAGCTAAGAAAAAAACCTGACAAAATATAAATAAAAGAAATAAATAGTGAGTAAAAACACCTAAAATCAAGCATATAAGGTACAATAACCAATGATACCAAGTTCCCAAATTCCTACAAAATATCTTGAAAAATAAATAATGTAAGCAAAGTGTCAAAAATATAAACATCGAATACATTCTTAATTCACTGCCAAACCAATTCAGAAAAGGTGACAAAGTAAACATAGTTGACACATATATCGCAATTTTTTGCTTATGAGTAAATTCCCAAGTAAAAACAAAAACCATACATATAGAGGCCAAATAAAAAGATAAGGACAAAATTCTATTAGTGGTTATACTGTTACCAAAAAGTGCTAACCAACCATGGAGTAAAGTTCCATACAGTGGCATATGAACATCTCTAGCTACCGACTCAAGCATTCCAAAGTAAGGTCTGTTAGCTTGTATCATACTTTGAGATTCATCCAATCTAAGACTTTCTGGTAAAAAAAAGTAAAGTGAAACTGTCGTTGAAACACCAACTAAAAAAATAAGGAAAAAATACGGAATTTTTTGTGATCTAATAGTATTATTAAAAATTGAAACAAACACAGTTACAAAGCAAGATGAGTAAAATTCTAATCAACTATTTCAAAACCTACAATTAACTAGATCAGCAGTGTTATTTTTGTATTCCCACTTGCCGTTACTCAAGAATAAAAGGTATTTGGCTTTACATTTGGACTGAATTTCAAGATCAAACTCAAATTGAAAATCACCTTTTTTGGTTGCGTTGGATATAACAACAGGTTCAACTCTGGATTTAACTTTTTTTTCTATTTTGGTGTAATAATCTGAAGCCAAATCTGTCAGTAAATCTTTGTTTTCTGGACTATTATTGATCAAATTGAGATTGTCTGAATTGGATTCTGTCTTAAACAGTGAGTTAGAATCAAACTTTAGCCTAAAACAACTTGTCTCCGTATATCCCAATTCAATGTTAGCTCCATTTTTTTGACAAGTATCAAACAACTTAGAAGAATCTTTTAGTTTGACTTCGACCATGTTACTTGGAATGGTTTTTTTGGGAATTACAGAGCTACTCGATGAACTAATTACAACATCCAAATCCAAACTTGATATACTCAAATCACTCACACTCGATTCTGAACTAAAGAATTTGGTGATTTTGGCTTCTGTGATTTTGGAGCTTTTACTAGAGCTAGATACCAACAATGAAGAGTTTGAGGAACTAGTTACAATAGCGTCTTCGTTAACCTGTTTATACTTACTAAAGAGTAAAAAAGATAAAGATCCAATAAGTATTAGTAACAAGCATAATAGTATAATTTTGTTCATGTTAGACTAAAGATAAATATACTTACAAGGCTAAAGAGTTGTTCCAATTTGGTCAAGAAAATGGTTTTTTGAATCATATTTTATCCTACAGTTACCAAAACTAAATTTGTAATTATCAAGTTATTTGAAAAATAGAAACCAAGTATTCGTGATTCGATAAAAAATTAAATTAATTGTTAAATAACTAATAATAACTAATAAACTGACCAAAACCATTTGGAAATATAAAAAATAAAACCATTAAAACCAAAATAAATAAAACCAACAAACACAACCAACAAACACGAAGTTAAAAGTAAATTAGTGCCTAATTGAAAACTTTCTAATTTTTTGGAAAAATAATTATTGGTCAAATTCTCTGATAAAAACAAGCAAATATTAGCCAAAGTAAAGAGAGTAAGAACAACAAGCCCAACAGTGATCCAAATTGATATTTTTGCTAATGTATCGTACAAATTGTTAGATTGGATCAGCCATGAAAACAAAAAAATTGCCGATCCTGCAGAAAAAGAAAATGTAAACAAACTAAGAATTGCAGTGATAGACACATAACCCAAATAATAACCTATTTTATTTAGTGAAACCATGTTATTAATCAAAATAGCTAAAAACAAGACTTTATGTCAATATCAAAAAATAAATATAAATATTGAACTATAAACCCCTTTGTTTTTGAACAAATTCATCGTACAACACACTACCAACAGCCATTACGGGCACAGATAGAAGTGAACCAATTGGACCCATTAGATTGTTGCCGATAATAATTCCCAAAATTGTAACTATAGGATCAAGACCAACAGCTTTACTCATAACACGAGGGATAACAATATTAGATTCGACTTGTTGAATCACTAGATAAATTACAAGAATTATTAAAGCCCACCATGGCGATACCGCAGCTCCCACAAAAATTGCTGGAATTAAAGCTATTGTAGGGCCAACTACAGGAATAATTTCCAAAGTACCCGCAATCACAGCTAAAGGCAATGCAAACTTAGCAATTGTACCAGTTGAATCTTTGAAACCAAAAATAAATAAAAGTAAATACGTAATAGTTCCAACAAATAGCATTAGACATAATTGACCTCTAAACCAAGCTCCAAGTTTTTTTTCAGCTCGATTAATTATTGCCTTAGCTTTGGAGGAGTTATGACCAAAAAAACTAGCCACAAAATCTCTAACTTTATTCTCATCTGCCAATTGATAAAAAGTCAAAGCAATAAGAGCAAGCATCGACAACACCACATTCAAAAGACCTGAACCAATAGTAAAAAGCTGCTTAGAAGTATTACCGAGTTGATCTCCCAAAGCCCCAGAAGAATTCCTAATAAAATTAAACGTTTCACCTTGATTAGGGATTGCTAAGTTGTAGTTCTTGCTAATACTGTTAACAAACTCTCCAAAATGAGAAACGAAATACGTAACTTCACTTATAAGTGGAGCTGAACCAATATATAAAACACCAGATAGTGTACCAACAAAGCCAAAAACAATGATCAAGGTTGCTAAGTTTTTAGGTATTTTGAGTCTGTCTAAACGGTGAATTAAAGGCTTAATCGATGACACTAAAATCACACTTATAAAGAGAAGGATTAAAATATCCATAATCCTCGATATTAGTAATACCAAGACAATTACGAGAGTTACTTTAAAAATTGATTTGTAGGATATTTCAGACATTTTAGTTTGGTTGTTATTACGAAATAGATTGAAGCTAACTAATTGAGATTGACTATTACCCCCAAAACTGTCATCATGAATTTTTTTATGATCCAAAAAATTGAAGTTTATTCCAAAAAAGTATATATGTAAATATATAAATTCTCTAAACACGCTATCTATCTACAACTGTTCGTTTGGGTTTTTGTTCTCTATTCTTAGTAAAAATTACATATTGATCTTTGACTTCATCATAGTAAGCCAATTGGTACTCAAAACCTCTATTATCCGTAGAATACAAATAACAATTTCGATACTGTGTGTTAGGATGATTCTTTTGAAAATTACAACTTCTTAGATTGCCAGGATAAACTTGATTAGGATTATTTTGGTCAAAAACTCCTTCGCAGATTCTCAATTTGATAGGTCTATTAGTCTTAGTTGTACTATAAGAGCCAAAAGGATCTAACGGAAAATCTTTGGCAGATATATAGGCAAAATTATTAAGATTGACTTCCTGACCAGACAAGTGTCGCAGTAAAGTGTATTCGTAATCAACTTCATTAGGTTGACCAGAACACAAACTAATTGGATATTTTCGCTCACCTGGAATATTACTACTACCCACAAAATAACTATCCAAGGCTTTTTGTACTTGTGATATCTGGAATTGTTTTTGAGCAACTTGATTAGCCACATTCTGTGAAGTTATACCAAAATACAACGGTATTGTAACCGAACAAATAGCTATAAAAAGACATATAAAATCCAGAATGTGAAGACTCTGAAGGTCACCTCCACTATAACTAGAATAATCGTAATCTGACATATATTTTAAGTTTGTTTTAAGGTAATATTTATGTCAAAGTCAAAAAAAAATTGGTACAAAAAAAACCCTATTAAAGGTTAAGTTGATATCAAGTTATTATTTATTAATTGTTATAATTGCAGAGGGTTTGA
Source organism: bacterium (assembly GCA_043764315.1). Taxonomy (GTDB): domain Bacteria; phylum Patescibacteriota; class JACMRA01; order JACMRA01; family JACMRA01; genus JAYTWQ01. The sequence goes on from JAYUKQ010000052.1 coordinate 14,018, forward strand.
TACTATTTTTTTTGCAAACTTTGAGATAACGTGATCGATCTTCACCTAACAAGTAATTCAAAAGTCTTTTGCGTGAGCCAACTTTACGGAGAAGTGAACGACGAGTTGCATGATCTTTGTGGTTGCTTTGGAGGTGGGCTGTTAGTCTTTTGATTTCGTCAGTCAAGATAGAAACTTGAACTTCTGGAGAGCCTGTATCTTTATCGTGGATTTGGTTAGATTTGATGATACTTGGTTTGGCAGCAAGAGCGATTTTGGATGGCATAGTAGTGATTAAAAATAATTAGTAAAAATAAACAATTGCCTAAGAACTCTTCTTTTAAAGCGTGAACTAAAAATAGAGTAATAGCGAAAAAATTATTAATAATTTAAGCTTCCACTTTTTGAGCTTTTTTGTCAAACCTATTATATATCTTACAAAACTTCAATACTAGCTAACGTTGTCACAAATACAACAAATACATGTAACAAAACCACAAATATCACAAGTTAGTGAATTATATTGACGAGGTTGTGTGTGTGTGTGTAACGAATTACAGAGCCAATTGAAGGCTTTTTTTATGGAAAATGTAAATTTTTATACAGATAAACCAATTTTAAGATCACCAGAATTGCAAAGACAAGTAGATTGTATGAGAACACATTTTACTACTGAACAGACTTTGGAAGCTTTGACTGGAACAAGGTTACAAATGAGTTTCAATCTTTTTGACCCTTTCGGGTTCTCTCAACAACAAGCGGACAGACAAGACGAAATTGATAAAGCTAATACTAGAGAGGAATTAGGTAGTGAGGGTGATACTCGACGGCAACTTGATACTGCGTTAGACAAACTTACCGAACTATATCACGATTGGCAATCAAAAAAAACTGGGAGTAACCAAACTGGAAGAGAAGAGTCCCGTCAAGAATATGACAAGGAGTGTAAGAGAATTGCAAAAGAATACGGTTTAAGTGAACATGACTTAATAGGAAGTGACGGTACTATTAAAGTAGCTGACAGAAGCAAATTAGCTGACAGAATTGATGGTGGTGATAGTGATACATCTAGCGGATCAGGATCAAGTGGTAAAAAATCATCTGGGTCAGGAAATAAAAGTTATAATAGCAACGAAGCCGCCGAATTAGGGAAACGATTAAGAGATGGAGATTAATAGACTAAGAACCTGTCCTAAATCTCCAACCCTTGTCAAACTTCTTTGAAACAAAGAGAATTAGGAGATGTCATATCCATCAGATCTTACACTGGAACAGTT
>JAYUKQ010000053.1:0-15149 GCA_043764315.1 bacterium
TTGATCGACTTTGCATGATGATTTAAAGTCTATACCAATTTAGTTGATTGGTAAAAGGTTTGTGAGTTGTTTTATCACCTAGATTCTTTCTTTAGATCAAATTTAATCATTTTTGGCTGATCTATTTGATCACTTTGAGTTTGAATTGACATGAACGATGTATTTTCGGGTTTAATTAAAATTCCGTATTCTCCAAAAGTATAACTTGGATCAATCAAAAAGCATTCATTATATACCTTGATAATTTCCCAATCTCTCTGTGAAACTTGATCTCTATATTTTTTTATAAAAATGTTTCTAATTGTAAACAAAAGCCTATCTTGAGATAACTCTTCAAAAGAATTGTCATACATTTGAGCAATCTCCATTATATCAAATCCACTTTGAATAAGAAGATCCCAGAATAATTTTTTACCTAACCACTCCTCAAGTTTTTCTTTGAGGCATTTTTTATTTATAATTTGTTTTTCTTGTTTGCAATTACAATCGCTTTTTTGTTTCTCATCTGCAGTTGTTTGAGGTTCAGTGGACATATTTAACTGTATTTGTATTTTTGTATTTTGGTTAATGTTACAAGTGTATAATACCTTTATATTTATGGCAATTTTGGTTATATATTTGCTCAAAAATTAGTATTGCAAATAGTATCATTTGGTCACAACAAAAACTAGTTTTGTTACATTTGTTTGAGAATAATACATATATTTGTCATATTTGACCTCGACATATTTTTTATGATAGCATTCTATCGATTAACCAAACTCGACCATGACTCCTAATATACCACCAAAATCCAAATACGAAATTGTAACTAGACCAGTATCCAAATTACTGCTTTCTTTTGAAGTTATTGTCTCGCTTCTTTACCTTTACATCATACTCTTTAGACTCGAAAAAGGCAATACCATTTTGTTTTCTCTTCTCGCATTTAGCGAAATTTTTCATGTTTGGCTTGTTTTAACTTTAATTTATAATATTTGGCCAAGAGTTACAGATAGAATATTCAACAAAGATCACAAACCTGAAATGGATATATTCATTACGGTTGTGAATGAACCACTTGATATAATTCGCAAAACTGTTCTAGCGTGTCAAAAAATTGATCATCCAATTAAGAATATTTTTATACTCAACGACGGTAAAGTGGCTAATTTTGAAGGCTGGCAAGCGACGGAGAGTTTGGCTACTGAACTTGGAATTGGTTGTATCACTCGCGAGATCGGCGGTGGGGCTAAAGCTGGTAACATTAATCACGCTATGACTCTAACTAACGGTGAACTTATTGCTGTTTTTGACGCTGATCATATTCCTCATACTAATTTTGCATCTAAGACTGTTGGTTACTTTTCTGACTCCAAAGTTGCTTTTGTTCAATCTCCACAATATTATCACAATTTTACTGAAAACGAAGTTACTTACGGATCTTCTGAACAACAAGAGCTTTTCTTTGGTCCTATTATGTCTGGTAAAAGTGACCTAAACACAGCTTTTATGTGTGGAACAAATATGGTTATTCGTCGGACAGCTTTGGATTCTGTCGGTGGTCTCAATACCGAGAATATTGCCGAAGACTTTATGACTTCACTAGAAATCCACAAAGAAGGTTGGAAGTCAGTCTATGTTCCACAAGTTTTGGCGGAAGGTCTTGCTCCAGAAGACTTTTTGTCTTATTGTAAGCAGCAATTTCGTTGGGCAAGAGGGAGTATGGAAGTGCTATTTTGGTCGAATCCAATTCTTGACACCAAGTTGTCTTGGAAACATAAGCTTAGCTATTTGATTTCGGCTAGTTACTACTTAAGTGGTATTGTAGTTGTAATTAACCTTTTGACACCTATTTTGTTTTTACTCTTTGGTTTGCAGCCACTCAATTCATCTTCAATGCTACTGCCAGCTTTATTTTTACCTTATATATTTCTTAGTGTATTGATTCTTAATACAGCAACTGGTTCCAATTACACTTTTCGAGCCTTGGCCTTTTCTAATGGAAGTTTTTGGATTTTTTGCAAAGCTTTATTTGCTGTTGTACTTCGTCAAAATACATCTTTTACAGTAACTAGCAAAGAAAAAGTTCAAGGCAATTTTGCAATTTTGGTTTGGCCACATATTTTATATTCAATAATCGGTTTATTCGCTATAGTTTTTGGATTTTATAGATATAATTTGAGTCCAGCTTTTTTGACCAACTTATCTTGGGTGGTTTTTAACATTGCAACTTTTTTACCATTTATTGGAGCAGCGATTCCCGAACCAGCTTGGCTTAAAGCGCTATATTACAAAAAAATTGAACCTACCAAAGTTATTGATTAGTAACTAAACAAAGTAATTTTATGTGTTTTTAATTGACAATTATTCTCCTAATACACAGTAATATACTATTCACCTAAAGGATCTGATTTAATTTGGTGATAAAATAGTATTGATAGTAATTAAAACATTAGTTAGTCAACTAGGAGGTTTGGAAATAAAGAAATTGTTTGGAAAAGTTGTAATTTGTAAATAAATACATATTATTTTATACTTTGCTATGAGTTAACAATAACTTCCAATAATTTGAACAATCCTAATCAAAAAATTTAAAAAATTTATCTTATATGTCTTTTATCAAAAAAATTATCACTATCGGTTTGGTTTCTGTAATGTCTGGAATAGGGCTAACTGCACAAGCTCAAACCAATGGTTCTTTAACAGCTCCTGTGAGCAATAGTTCCTTTACTTACTGTAATTGGAATAATTTTATGTCCACTTTAGACGTAGAAGCAGCTCGTCAAGTAATAGATAATTCAGCATATTTTTATATCACTGAAAACACTTCATACAATGTTCAAAATGGTAAATGTGTGAATAACTTGGTTGCTAATTACGTTCCATATATTCCAGGTCATAGAACTTCTTTTGATGTAACTAATGGCGGAGCTGTCAATAATGTAAAGTTAATTAACTCTGTTCCCACGATCGACAGTGTCAGGTGTAATGACGCCGAAACTGAACTTAGAATAAAAGATATTAATCAGAATACTCTCAAGTATAATACGGTTAGCGGTTTGAACGATTTTGATATACTTTCTACAAGTCAAGAATCTAACAATGTTCTCAAACTTGTCTTCAAAAGAAAAAATTATAGTTTCAACGGAAGTAATTCTATCAATCTGTATATCGATGAAATTTCTCCTACTAACTTGAGAGCTGGCTATGTCAACGCACCAGTTAACGGCAGAGCATACAACTCTACGAAGGTTAATGTGGATAAGGAATTTTCAACTGTTCGTTTTGATTTGCAGATTAATGGTAATTGCTTAGCTAACAACAATCCTACCAAAAAATCCACTGTGGATAAGATATACTGGCAAAACACAAATGGTTCAATGATTCGTTGGAATATGAGCGGTATCAATCCTGTTTCTACAACACCTTTAAATTTTGTTCCAAATGGTTGGAAAGTTGCGGCTGTAGGTGACTTCAACTCTGACGGTAACGATGATCTATTACTCCAAAACGGCGGCTCTAGCTTTATCTGGTATTTGAATTCTAACGGCACTATGATTAATCAACAAAATCTAACCACAGTTGGTTCGGATTGGAAAATTGTAGGTGCTGGAGATTACAATAACGACGGACGATCTGATATTTTTTGGCGAAATCAAGATGGTTCTAACGTAATTTGGATCAATACTAATGGTAATTTTGACATTAATAATTCCAAGTGGCTGCAAAGAATCAACAGCGAGTGGTCAATTGTCAGTACAAGAGATCAAAATAACGACGGTAAAGCTGATATTTTTTGGCGAAATCAAGATGGTTCTAACGTAATTTGGTTTAATATTAATGGTGAGTATAATCTAAGCAATTCTCGTTGGATTCAAAAAGTTGGTAACGACTGGAATTTAGTTAACGCTGCTGATTTTGATAACAATGGTTCGATTGAATTATTCTGGAATAACGCCAAAGGTGAAAATGTTATTTGGTCACCAAATGGCAATAGTTGGACGCTCAACTGGTTACCTAATACTGGTAAAGATTGGACTCCTACCGTCAGCGATTAGTTAATTTTCATACAATTGTACTAGAATAAACTTAGACTCCCGTAATAGGGAGTTTTTTTAATGTCAACCTTACAAAGTTAAAAATCTCCTTTCGATGTGTGGACTATGGTAAAAATCAAAGCAAAAAAATAAACCTCCCAGAATTGCAGCGGTGGAAGGCAATGACTAACGTCAAATAAATATTACTTATAAACCTGACTGAAATGAAGTAGATTGTCAACTATTGCAAAAAAACAGACCTCTTACACTTTAGGATTTGATGAAGAAAAATTTGACTTTTGAAATAGTTAAGCTTAAACACTGCCGTGAAAGGATTGATATCAATCTGAAGTGTCAATTTTTAAGTATATGCAACAATAAGCGTTTTATACATTCCACCAAAATAATTTGCAACCATTTTAAAGTAAGATTTTTTGTTTATAAATTGGTATCAACAATACTCTTAACCGCACCAATTAGGTAGAGTGAGCCTGTGATAATAGTTGGTTGTGATAGGTTGTTTAAGACGGTTTGTAGATTGATTTCGATTTGACAATTTAGACCAAGTCTTTGTAGTTCAGTAGTAATCTCTTGTGAGTCAGCTGATCGGATTTTGGTATCTTGAGATATGTCAAAACTCGTAACCGTAATTTGTTTCCATTTGTGTTGATATTTGGCAATTAACTCCAGCATGGTAGGAACATCTTTACCTTTTTTGAAAGCGATAACTAGATCAAATTGCTCTTCATCTGTGGAATATAGCTCGAACAAACTACCCAAAAAAGCCTCCATTTTTTGTTGATTATGAGCACCATCGAGAATTACATTTTGCTTATTAATAATAGCTTTTTCAAATCTACCCTGAAGTTGAAGTTGACTCAAACATTGAGTAATTGTTTCCCAATCTATTTCCCAATCGTTAATCTCGGCAAGTTCTTCCACAGCTCGTAGGGCAAGTGAACAATTCGAAGCTTGATACTTACCCATAATTCCAAGTTTGATTTGTTTTTCACCTATATCTTGATCAATATAACCAAAACCAGTGTAGGTTTCTTGTTGATCATTTCGCTCAATTTGCCTCAATTCCACGTTACCAAAATCAAATTCAGGAACTACAAAATCCAAATTAGCTCCAATTTTATCAGCGTAATCTACAAAAACTTGATTCACAGACTGTTGTTGCCCAATAGCTATTGCAATAGAATTTTTTTGCATAATAGCAGCTTTCTCGGCAGCGATTAATTCTACAGTTTCACCAAGCCAGATTGTATGATCCAAGCCAATTTGGTTCAAAATACAAAGTTTGAAATTCACAGGTAGATTAGTTGCATCCAGTCGCCCGCCCATGCCAGTTTCCATAATTGCATAAGCTATATTCTCACGATCAAAAATATAGAATTGTAGAGCTGTAACTATCTCAAAAAAAGATAAAGGTCCAAATTTAGAGTTAGTTTGAAACTGATGCAAACGCTCTTCAATCTGGTTAAAATAATAGACTAGTTTGGCGTCGCTAATAGGTTTGTTGTTGAGGATGAATCTTTCATTAATTGTTACTAAGTGAGGTGAAGTTGCCAGTCCAACACTAAACCCTTGAGACTTCAGAATATTAGACAGAATCCAAGCTGTAGAGCCTTTACCGCTAGTTCCTGCAATGTGAATTAGATTGATATTATTCTCTGGATTGCCAATTAAATTGCTAAAAGCTACACATTTGTCAATAGCTGTATCTGGAGTTCTTGTTCCACCGGTGAAGTCAATTCTTCGATGTTGCTGTAAATAAGTATATAATTCTTGGATTGTGGTCATTTTGTTAATTTTTGGTTTCAAATGGTTGTTAATGGATTCTAGTAAAGGATCTTTCACTTTTCTCAAAATGAGTTTGGTTAGTCATGAATCTTACAAACTAGACAAAATTTATTTGTTTTGAAGTGAGCTAGCTAAATATCGCCAATTATTGGTTTGATTCAAAAAACTGTTTTGCCACAACCAAAATTCAGGGTAGTAAGGAGAGTTAGACAAGACTTTATCATGGTGAGCTTGATGAATAATTCTCGACAAATCTACACACCAGACAATTACCAAACCAATCCAAAAATTTATTGTTTTTTTGTTTCCCAAGTTGAATTGGAGTCTTGCCCAGTGTTCAAATCTATTCTGATAATGTGGATAATAGTACAAGAATAAAGCGTTACATATTCCGACAATTAATAATGGTAAAATATAAAAATACGTCAAAGCCAAACCAATTCCCGATGAAGAATTGAGGATAACCCAAATAAAAAAGCTAAGTTGGATAGTTCTCTGTAATGTGTATTCAGCTATTTGCAAGAATTTATTTTTGACTACAGCTTGGTTCAAAAAGAATCCATCTTTGTAAATAATTATTCTAAAAGGTAGCCAAAGTATTGATCCTTTATTAGTTATTTTGTGATCTGGATCAAGTTCTTCGTTGGTGGTGTGTTGGTGGTGAGCTTGGTGAGTAACTTTGAAATCAATATAACTAAAAATCAAAACTGGTAGAGCTGATAGCCAACCAAAAATATGGTTCAAATTCTTATTTTTAGATAACATCTGGTGACTAGCAATGTGAGAAAGGTTGCAAAAATAATGTAAACAAATTGTAGAGATCGAGAATTGTAACATCCACAACCACCAACTTTTTTGAAAATTAAAAAGATACAAATTACAACTAAAAATAACCCAACTAAGACAAAAAACTATCTGATTTATTCTGTATTTACTCCACATGATTTGGTACAAATTCAACTTGAGTTAGATTGCCTTGTCAATTTTTGTATTTTACCTAACAATAATTTGTATGTCTATTACTTTTGATTTGTTGTTAGCTTGGATTATCGCTTTTGTATCTATTGGTGTAATTTCTGGCTCAATTTGGTATTTCCTTATTATCAAAGGTAATATCAAATAGAATTTAATTACTAAAAAATTATTTTTACCAACAAAAACTCTCAATTAATTTGGGGTTATTTCTATTTTATTAATCTAATTAAACCATTTACCGAAGGGTCCTTTTTTCTGTTTAAAAATTAAAAATTGTCCCAAAAAAGAGGCTGCATTTATTCCCATTTCGCCAATATTAAAGGCACTATTTTGAATTTGATCCAAAGTATAGTTAGCTTTACTTTTGAGTGATGAAGTTGCTGTAATTATCATTATAGTTGCGACAATTCCAAGTATCATAAACAGATTAAAAGTAATTAAGCTAGAATAGATTAGAAGTTGAAAAAAAGTATTATCAAAAGGCATATAGGTAAATGGTTGATTGTAATGTATTATATATTACAAAAAAAGTCTTGACAAATACTATTCATTAAGGGTATATTATAGTAATATGTTATCTAAAATCAAGCAATTATCTTACATATCCAAAATTCAACACAATCAGCTTCAATATTTGTTAGTTTTTGTGCCTTTATTCTTGGCTTACCTAGGCAATTTAATGGGTGGAATATTTACAACGTTTGGCATAATTTTTGTCGTCGTATTAACTTTATTAGATTTTATTTGGAAAAAAAGTGATAAATCAGAAATAAAAGATGAAAAACACTTTTCAAATCACATCTTATTTGGCGTTGCGTTATTTCAATTTGCAGTTATATTATCTTTCCTTTGGGGAGTTGGTTACGGTAATATTTTTGGTATTTACTACTGGTTCGCTGTTTTATCAAGTGGTTTTGCAGTTGCTATTGCTGCTGCTGCTGGAGCGCACGAATTGATTCACAGAAGAGCAGACTTTGAAAAAACCATAGGTAGTCTACAGTTGGCTTTGGTATTTTATGGCCATCATCCAGTAGAACATATACAAGGTCACCATAGACATGTTGCTACGGACGAAGATCCTTCTTCTCCAGCTAAAGGAACTAATTTTTGGGTTTATCTAATCAAAGGATACATTCAAGAAATTAAAGAAGGGTACGGTTATGAAGCGGAAAGACTAATCAAAAAAAATAAAAAAGCTTTTAGTCTAGAAAATCAAGTAGTCAAATGGTGGTCTCTTAACATTTTATTTTTATTACTTACATTAATATTTGGATTTGATGCTTTTTTTGGCTATATTATGATAGGTTTGATATTCGTAGTATTTCATGCAGCTGTTGTCTACTCTCAACATTATGGCTTGCGACGTGAAGAAGGTGAAAGAGTGGGAGATACTCACAGTTGGCAGACTAATTCAATTGTTACTGAACTATTCCTTTTGGGTTTTGGTAATCACAGTGATCATCATACTCGAGTGACTAAGACTTATACCGAAATCATCCAAAAAGAAGATGGTCCCAATATGCCATTTGGTTACTTCGCTTCTTTTGTAGTTGCCATGTTTCCACCATTATGGTATTCGATAGTAGATAAACGAATCAAATAAACTAATCCTTTTTAAAGGGTTTTTTTTATCAATTCTTCATTTTGTTCTGGAATACGACTTACTTTTTGATTGTGTATTGTTTTTATTTATCTTTTTATCTTTCTAAGCTATTTCTTTTACTTTGTGATAATTTTTGGTACTAACTTGCCAAAACAACCTTTGTTTGATTAGCTAAAAGTATGTCCACAAACAATAGTTTTCAGTTTTTAGCTCAAGGAACATTGTATCCAGATGTAGTTGAAAGTTCAAGTGCGAAAGGTTCCAAAAGTAAAGTTATTAAGTCTCATCATAACGTTGGTGGGTTGCCAGAAGATTTGCAATTTGACTTAGTTGAACCTCTTAGAGATCTATTCAAAGATGAAGCTCGTGAAGTAGGTCGGCGACTTGGAGTCCCAGACGAAATAATTGATCGACACCCTTTTCCTGGTCCAGGCTTAGCAATCCGTATAATAGGTGAAGTCACCAAAGACAAATTAGATATTCTAAGACAAGCTGATAAGATTTTTATGGAAGAATTGAAATCTACACCCAATGACCAAGAACTTGATCGCCTAGTCAAATTCGCTCCTGAATCAGATTTTTGGTCGACTCTTAATGTGGATCTTGAGAATTATACTATTTGTATTAACGTTCTAATTGCTGATCGCTACGGTCGTTTGTTTAGCCAAAAAAGATCTACAACGAGGAGAATATTACCAGGTTTGTGGGAAACTTCAGTGCGTGGTCACCTTGAACCAAATGAAACAATTTTGGCTGGAATAGAGCGTGAAATAAGAGAAGAAACTGGCTGGGAATTACACAAAATTCACAACTATCTAGGTCAAAAAATTGAAGGTCAAAGTCATGGTAAAAGTATTTTAACTCACAGTTTTTTTGTTGAAGTTGAAGGTGATTTGGGCAATCCTATACTTGAAATGGACAAAGTTACAGGCTACCGTTGGATAGATGAAACTATGGTTGATTTTTTGATTGAAAATGATTCTCAAGAAACTTTATCTAGATTTACAATTACTAAGTTTTTTAGAGATAAGCTTTTTACTAAATCCAAACAATGTAGTTTGTACCATGAAGTTTGGCAGGCTTTTTGTGTTTTGACAGAAGTCAAAAGTGTAGGGGTGATGGGTGATGGTCGAACATATGAGAATTTGCTTGGTTTGAGGGCGGTAACTGCTGTCGATGGTATGACAGCTGATTGGGCTAGACTTCCATATGATTTTTTGGCAAAGGTGTCTAATAGAATTATCAATGAAGTGCGTGGAGTTAATCGTGTTGCGTACGATATAAGTTCTAAGCCACCAGCAACTATTGAGTGGGAATAATTTAATTTATTAATCTAATATATTGAAGTTTTTTAGATTCTGAAACAAGTCGAGAATGACATTTCTATGATTATAACCAAAAAATAAACACTTATAAACCCTCAAAACTATACCTTGTGAATGATAGTAACTCATATCTACAATTAGCCAAAATTCTAACTTACTGTTCACTCTCTTTTTTGATAGGACTATGGTGGGCTCCTTATTTGATCAAACTTCTTATGTGGCTCAAATTTTGGAAGAAAAAACATCGCTTAGTTTCTACAACTGGTGAGACTCTCGTTGTGACCAAAAAATTCTATGAGGAAAATGAAAAATCCAGATTGGTTCCAAGAAGTGGAGGAATTCTTATTTGGTTAACTAGTCTAGTTTTTGCCATTTGTTTTTGGATACTACTCAAAGTTGATCCTGAAAGTAAGTTTGTTCAATTTTTGAATTTTACCTCGCGTCGGCAGACTTTTATACCGCTGGCAACTTTATTTTTTGGAGCTATGCTTGGATTAATTGATGATATTTTATCAACTTTGGAAGATGGTGGAAACTACTTTGCTGGTGGTCTTAAGTTGAGACAGCGTATTTTTTTTGTTGGTATAGTTAGTTTTTTGATTGGTTGCTGGTTTTATTTCAAAATTGGAGTTACCAGTATGGCTTTTTTGGCTTGGCGTATAGACTTCAAACTATTATCCGTCCCTTGGCTTATTATTCCTTTGACTGTTGTTCTGCTGGTTGGATTATTTGCAACTTCCGTAATTGACGGTCTTGATGGTCTTTTTGTGGGAGTTTTTATTCCAATTTATTTGTGTTTTGCTGCTCTGGCTTTTGTAAGAGGATTTTATGACATTTCAACTATGATGATGGTAATAGTTGGTAGTATGTTTGCTTATATGTGGTACAATATTTCTCCAGCCAAGTTTTTTATGGGAGATACTGGTTCTCTGGCTTTAGTCTTAACATTAGGTGTTGTAGCTGTGATGATAGATGTCGTATACTTAATTCCAATTGTTGCTATTATGCCAGTTTTGACAGCTGGTTCTAATGTAGTGCAACTCTTATCCAAAAAGTTCCTAAAAAGAAAAGTTTTTATGGCAGCTCCGCTTCATCATCATCTTGAAGCAATAGGTTGGACTCGTGATCAAATTGTTTTTCGCTATTGGGTAATTAGTATCCTTAGTTCCTTCGTTGGTATGGCACTGGGTCTTGTTTTTAGATAAACTATTTGACAAAATAGCTTGACTACATAACTATAGTTGAGGTTGGGGAAAGTAGCTCAGCTGGTTAGAGCACAGATCTTAAATCAGTTATGATTATTAATCCAAAATATATTGGAGAAAAAACAGAATATAATATTATAGCTCAACTATATAACTCTGGTTTTATTGTTTTAAAGCCCCTGGGAGATAATCAAAGGTATGATATTGTATTAGATGTTGGAGAATTTGGTATGATTAAGTGCCAATGTAAGACATCTCGCTACCATGATTCGTATATAGAAATTAATACTTGCTCAACTAGAATTAATAGTAGAGTTTATATTAAATAAAACTATAAAAATCAATGTGATTATTTTTTAACATATTGTTACGAAATAGGTTGTTGTTATTTTTATCCAGTTGCTCAGTCTCCAGATAGTCATTTAAGACTAAGGTTTACAAAAGCTAAAAATAATCAAAACAAGAAAATAAATTTAGCAGTTAATTTTGAATTAAATAACCTGTTAGATTGCATTATTATGAGTGCTAGAAAAGAAATTTTCTAAGTATAATCTTTCAAATTCGGGGAAGTCTAAATTTTATTATATGATAATCCCGAGCCAAGCAATGTTTACATTGAAGGTGTAGAGACTTAACGGAAGACATCTAAGTCAACTATATTGATACGATGAAGAGAAAGTCCAGACCACAAACAATTTTGGTAGTGAAAACTATAGTGGTATGATAAGTCTGCGGTCGGCGGTTCAAGTCCGCTCTTTCCCACCAATTTACTTTTGATACAACAAGAATACCCATGATATTACCTATTGTGGGTTTTTTATTTTTTTAAAATATGGACACAAAGTCTAATTACGACCAAAAACATGATGAAGATAAAATTTGGTTACTTCCAGATTTTCCTGCCAAATCTCACCCAGATGAAGAGGTAAAAGTTTTTTTGAGACAAGATATCAATTTCATCTTAGATAAAGTCAAAAAGTATTTTGGTTTTGTGGTTGTTCTGACATTAGTTAGACTAGGTTTAGTTAATGTAACTGATAATTCTGCTTGGGTTTATTTTTTGGATATGTCGATATTCGGTTTGGGTTCAATTTTTTTGATTATTTCAGCGTATATATTCCACAATTATTATTTGACTTTAATAGTTTTTACTAATTATAGAACTATTTTTTACGAGCAAGAATCTTTGGTCTCTGCCAAAATTAGCATTAGCATGAATAGAGATTTGGTTGATATTGTCTTTGAACGGGAAAAAGCTCGTGACATAATTAGCGGTCGAGGAAGTCTGACAATGGAAGAATCCAACGGAACTAAAATAAAATTAGAACATTTGTATCACCCAGAAGCTCTTAAACTAGAATTACTCAAATTCATTACCTTACCACCAAAACCTAAAGATAACGACAAAAAAAAGTGAAGAGTAATCTTGCTTAATTCATATTGTACCAATTCCCATAAATAACCATAGTTGTCATCCTAAAACAAAACTATAATCGTTAACATACCCTTAACTCTAACTCGTCATCCTGAACTAGATTCAGGATCTAAAAGATTTTTTAATTTACGAAAGATTGGATTTGGACTTTATAGAGTTTTTATTACAATCAATTCAAACAATTATTGCTAACGAACCCAACTTGACTTAAGACTTCAGTTGTGCTAATTAATATTAGACCGAATTATTATTTTTAATTTAATCTTATTCAACATTTTTTATGAATTCATTATTTGACAGATTAGGACAGTTATGGGGGGGGGAGAAAGATCCAGAACCTACAACAGGTTCAGCCGCTAGAGAATTACATTTTATTAGAAAGGGTTTATTACCATTTGTTTTAGTAGCAGGCTTTACATTGACAAGTTGCGTTCCACGATCACAAGAAACACCTCAGGATAAAGCTGTTCGTGAAGGAGTTGAATACTTACCTAGTGTTCCTGGAATGGTTCTTGACAGTCTTCCAATTCCTCGCTATCAAGGTCCAGGTAATACTCCAAAGCCACAACAAACACAACCATCAGTAGCTGGTTCATCCGCAACTCAGCCAGACAAGTCTCAAGTACCAATCAAATCTTCCTCATTATGCAAAGATGGAAGAGAACCAACTACATTTGGTTGCCCTAACTAATACCAGCACAAAAGCCTGCTTTTGAGTATAGAAAAATTTATAGTTAATTGAATGAGACAAATATTACCCACCTGCAACATGTTGGGTTTTGTTTTTGGGTAAGTTTTGTGGATTCTGGTACAATTCATTTACAACTTACCATAACCCCAGTCAACTTCGTTGCCAGCCCCTTTACAATGGGCTATTTGGTTGCAAAGAACTAGCACTTGACAAAAAAAGAATAAATTGTAAATATAATAACTGTTGCTTAGATAATTCATCTAAATCAAACCAAATAATATTTTAACATTTTGGCGGTATCATCTAACGGTTAGGATTCAGGATTTTCATTCCTGCCATCGGAGTTCGATTCTCCGTATCGCTACCAAATTCATTATTCTTTATCCTCTTTATAGAGGCTTTTTTTATTCTGTTTTTTAAACCTTTTAGTTTGACTAGTAATTCTTTTTGTAAAATAATACCGGAATGTTTTATAGCCAGCTAAACCCATTTATTCACTTAGTTTATTCACCATTAGATCGCAAACAAGTAGATATAGAAATTATTCTGTCAGCTGGTGGAAGTTTTTATGAAAGTGAGGAAGATCGAGGTAGAATGCACTTAATGGAGCATTGTATTGCTACCAGAACAACAAGTATGGACTTGAACGAATTCAAAAATTGGCAATTCCGTGAAAATATTATGATTAATGCATACACTAGTTCAACTCTTTTGGCAGTTAATTCTACTTCACATAGAGAACAGTTTGGATTAGCTTTTGAAGTTTGTTGTGAGATGATGTTTCGACCCACTTTTGATCAAGCAGTTTTGGATCAAGAAAAAGAAGTTGTACTAAGAGAAATTACTGAACGCAGTGGTGATCCTGAATATATTGTTTATTATCACACTATGAACAAGATTCTTGAGCCTAATTCTTTGGATACTTATCAAACCTTAGGCAGTAGCGAATGTGTTGCCAAAACTACAGTAGAGGATCTCGTTAGACTTCACCAAAAAGCTCTTTCTACAAGTCAAATACTTATTAATGTGACTGGAGGAGGTTTGGATATGAATTTAATTAAAAAAACGATAGAAGATTATCTGAAACTTAGTTTACCAGCTTTGGTTTCTCAAGATAGAAGAATGATAAATTACGAACCTCAAAATAGATTGATGGACTTCAAATATAAACCTATAGTTCATGAACAAGCTCACTTACAGTCTAATCTAAGTATTTTTATTCCTTGTGTAGTTAATTTTGATAACTGGGCAGCTTTGAAGCTTTTTGAAGAGTTATTTCTCAAATACTACGGTCAGTTGTATGATATTTTACGTGATAAAAAAGGTTATGTGTATGGTTTGTACTCATCGTTTCGCAGAGATTTGCAGTGTTTAGAAATCAACATGTCATGTGAAATTGACTATATCAAACCTATTGTAGAAGAAACCAAAAAAGTATTTGGAGATTTTGCTGCTAATTTTGATATCCAAAAATTACAAGAATTAAAAAAAGTTTTGAGATTAAAAGTAGATTTGTCTTCTGATTCACCTTCTAATATTAATCGTTTATCTAACCAGAACTTGTTTACTTTTGGTATATTTCAGTCGCTTGAAGACTACGAAATTGCTTTAACTTCAGTTACCGCTGGCGATATAGAGAAGATTTATAATCAGATACAATTAGGTTTGAATGAGATACAAGTTGTGGCAGTTTCCAAAAATGCTAATGTAGAAAAAGTTGAGTTGTAGAATCTGCGATTCCAAAAAATTAATACCATTTTAGGTATTTTTTGTTTGTGTACCGACTTTATATCAATACTGACAATCGCATCCATCTCCTACAGGCAGCGGGATAAAGTTGACACTAATCGGTCTATACACTTGCTATTATTATAAGCGTGCAAGCTAACACGAATAGAATCTGTGTCGCGTTGAGTGCAGTGTTTGCCAATTCTAATGTTGATTTTATTTTCGTTTAATTCATAGATTATTCTATCTTGATCTGAATTACTAGCAAATGAGACAATGCCAGTGGATTCAAGCTTTTGGTCAAAGGCAATTCCCGCCAAAAAACTAAGTCCTTTTATATTTTGTAGTTTGCTCAAAAGTTC
>JAYUKQ010000054.1:0-1256 GCA_043764315.1 bacterium
ACCTATTCTAGCCAACACAGCCAAAGGTACAATCTACACCGAAAACTCGGACTTAAAAGGGTTTGTTAGTGACAAGTTTCCTGTCGATACCAGTGTCAAAATTACTTATAAGGGCAAGTCTACTATAATCAAAGTTGACTCCAAAAGAGTACTTTCTACAACGACTTTGGGTATTGTCAGTCGTCAAGTCTTCAAAGATCTTGGAGTCGATCCGTTGCAAGTTGCGGAATTGGAAGTAACCGTTGATCAGATATGAATTGACAACCAGTTAGATTTGAGCCTATTATTAGGCTATATTTTTTTGTCTTAATTTTGTTTCATGTCTTACACTTTGAATTTTATTCAAGCGAATATTAGTCGTCCTAATACCCAAAGATTAAAATATATTTTTATTGCTTTCAATCAAGGTATCAATGACGATATGATTGTAGAGTGGTCGGGAATTCATCCTTGGTTCGTAGCTCATTTGAGATTAACTTGGTCAAAATATAATTCTAATGGTTTTGATTCGCTAATTAACAATCCTAGTTACAAAATGGTAGATACTTGTGCTGGTGAATTTGAATCTTTTACTCCTTTTTTTTATTCTACAGCTGGCGACTTAACAGATTCTAAAGTGTCTAATGAAGCTCAAGATTTTCTTTATAATCGCGGAATTAGTAACTTTGATTATCTGATAGATCAGGCAATTAGAGATGGTCGAGAATTAGTTGTGGATGCTGTTATTTTTAATTCTTATAATAAGTTGTTTGTCCAAAAACGTCGTTCAGATAGACAATTTTTGCCTAATTGCTGGGGTTTGGTTGGTGGTTATGTCAATCATGTTAACCGTGAAGACAGAAGATTCGATACAATTAATGAAGCTCTCAATTCAATTCTAATTGAAGATACAGGTTGGGAATTATCCAAGATAAAATCATTATTAGAAATTCGTGACTGGGAATATCGTGGAATTCGCAAACGAACAGTGGTTTTTGATGTTGAGGCGAAAGGTGATTTGGATTATCCCAAGCTCGATCTAAAAAAAGTTAAAGGTTTTTTGTGGATTGATAATAATGATTTGAATATTTTTGATAGTAACAAAAGTTATGAAGAAACACTTATGTACAAAGTCTGCCAAAAAGCTATTGAGATTCACAGCAATCCCAAAAAAGTCATTATACTTGGTTCAGGTCCAATTCGTATCGGTCAAGGTGTGGAGTTTGATTATCTCACCGTTCACGCTGTTCGAGCCTTACAAAAAAAAGGAATTAAAG
>JAYUKQ010000055.1:0-1256 GCA_043764315.1 bacterium
GGCAGGAAGACCAAACGAGTCAAATCCAACAGGAAAAAGTACATCGTAGCCACTTTGACGATAATAGCGAGCAAGAATATCTGTGGCGATATAACCTTCAGCGTGACCTGCATGAATTCCGACACCACTTGGATAAGCAAAAGCATCAAGAATGTATTTTTTAGGTTTAGTTGAAGTGTAATCTGGAGTCTGATAAATCTTCGATTCTTGCCATAATTTGTTGTATTTGGATTGAATCTCGGCGGGGTTAAATGGTGTGTGAGGCATAAAAGTTGGTTTAGGTTGGTTGGGTTAAAATTATCTTCGACGAATATCTTGCACAAAAGCTTTTAGGATATCAAGTATTTTGGGAATTGGGATAAGCTTAATTTTGGATTCGTTAAGTCTTACAAAATCGTCTAAAGAATTAATTGATCGTTTTAAAAGTGAAGACTCTTGTGAATCAACAGCAATTTTTATTTGTGATATAAGTCCTACAATTGCGTCGCTGGTATCAGAGCTAAGAGAATTTGTTTTTGAATCGAGCAGTAAACTTTTGACTTCACTTAACCTGGTTAACAATTCCATATTCTGATCCTGTAGAGTTCCATAATCACTTTGCAATCTAAAAAGTTTATTTTCCAACTTACTATTGATTTGAGTCAGGCGTTTGATTGTTTCACTTTCATCTAGTAGAGTGTTGCTACTAAGCAAATTAGCTGTCATTATAGAAGTTTCTAGGGTTTTAATCTTATTGGTTAAAATAATAATTGCTTTGTTCGCTCTCAGCAGATCATCTACAGGCGTAATCAAAGTTGGAGTTTGATTCTTCAAGATTGGCTCGATATTCCTAGTAAAATCTATAAATGCCTTTTCAACCAAATCTATATCTTCTTGCAATTCAGAATGAATCGTAATCTTCAGGTATCCATTAATATCAATTGAAATTCCCAGATTCTTACCTTTGGCTAAATATATAAAATCCTTAATTCCCATAAAATACTCTCCAAAAGCCGTTCGATATTCTTGCGGAATCTCTTTTTCAAAAATAAATACATTAGATTTGAGTTTGGTTTGATTAGTTTTCAATTCCAGTTCTTGCTTAAGTTGCTGATTTTCGAGTATTTCGTAATTTATACAATTTATAATTTCAAGCCGATTTTGCTTTTGAATATCAAGAAGTAATCCTAAATAGTTATTTCTTTTACTAGTCAACCCATTCAAATCCAAATTAATTAACTTCAGCGTTTTCAAATTATGATCATATAAAGCAAACT
>JAYUKQ010000056.1:0-14921 GCA_043764315.1 bacterium
TTTCCAATGACTCTGCAGTCGCGTATCTTCAGCGTAGTTGCATTTCAAGACCCTGTTCGGAATGGGAAAGGTTGGTGCTACAACACTTGAAAAACTAACTTATCAATATTTACAGCTATGTTACTTCTTGTCAAGAATTGCTGTTATAACGTTTACAATTTTGGAGCCACTAAGCCCACTACCAAAAGGATTATACCAATTAACTGATTTTTTTGTAAGATTTGAATATTGATTTTTTATTTCGTTTACTGTAATTTCTTTGACTAGATTAGCACCACCAACTTCTATAGTTTCTGGTCTTTCAGTATTAGTTCTTAAAATTACAGTTTTCTTTTGCAAGATACAAGCTTCTTCTTGAATTCCACCACTGTCGGTGAAGATCGTGTCAGCTCCACTTTGTAAGGCTATCATATCCAAAAAACCAACTGGTTCAATTACTTTAATTTTATTGAATTGATTAATTGTATTAATTTGTTTAGCCAGTCTAGGGTGAGCAGGAAAAATACAAATAGCACCTTGCTCTAAGCAAATTTCATTTGTGGCTTGTAATATTGCTCTAAAATGTTCTAATTTGTCTGTGTTAGACGGTCTATGACAAGTCAAAAGAAAGTACTTTTGGTTACTTATATTAGTATTCGAACTGGAGTTACTATCAAAATCAAAAAGACTATCATTTGTTTCATTCTCAACAAGTTCTTCAGGTTCAAAACTGAACAGATCATCTGATTTTTCAACTATAGCTTCTTTTTTTTCAATTTTGTTTTCAATTGAATTTGTAAGGTTTAGACTTTCTATAATTGTAGACTTTTGCTGTGATAGTTTTTGGCAATCTAGAATTGCGTCAACTACTGTATTGCCCACAACAAAGATTTTTGACTCACTAATACCTTCACCAAGTAGTGTCTTTTTTTGAGCTTCTGTTGGTGGAAAAATAAAGTCAGAAATATGATCAACCATTATTCTATTTATTTCTTCTGGCATTGATCGATCGTAGCTTCTAAGACCAGCTTCTATATGCGCCACTTTAATACCCATTTTGGCAGCTACCAACGCTCCAGACAAAGTTGAATTGGTATCTCCTTGAACAATTACCACGCTTGGTTTTTCGTCCTGCATTACTTCTTCCATTGCTGTAAGCATCTTGGCTGTCATAGTAGCGTGACTTCCAGAACCAACTTTTAAGTTGTATTTGGGTGAAGCAATTTCTAATTCGTCAAAAAATACACTATCCATATTGGAATTATAGTGTTGATTAGTGTGGATCACAAAGTAAGGAATATTATTTTTGTGACAATATTGAATACTAGAATATAGTTTGATTATTTCGGGTCGAGTGCCTAGGACAAAGCAGATTTTAAATTGTTTAGACATATTAATTAGTTTGGTTTCAAAAGTTACTTTTGGTCAATTGTACTTTGTTTTGGTAACATGGGTAACTCTAGTAGCTGTTCCTGCGATTCAGTTGGTAACCCAAGAAGATATTTTGGACTTATACTTTATTTTTTGCTCAATTTAGTTTATCTTGTATTAGAGTCAAGTCTGAATGGTTGGGTAACAGAACAGATTATTGTGTACCGAAATGCCGATATTGAGATAGTCAAGTGCTGACTGTTGAGATAATAGTTCTACCAGACCTTTATCATCACTAGTATTTGCAGTTGTACAAACTATGAATAACAAGTTACAAAGTGTATCTACACAAGTATGTCTTTTTATTCTATTTACACAGAGTTCACACCATGGGCTTGTCATAATTACACTCAAAGATAAACTTATGTATGATTAATCTAAAAAAAAATGTAAAACTGATTGTCATCTTTTTGATTTTGGTAATCCTGGTTATAACTGTTAACCATTTTAGTCCTAATTACTTTCTAGTTTCTCGTAATTACCCTAATTATGGTTGGGATTTTTATGTCAAATTAGATAATTTTCAGAATATATATTGTGATTATCTCAAAAACAACGAATCGTCCAAGTTAGTTTTGAATTACAAAGAATCTACTCATAACAAAAAAAATACTCTCAATGCCTACTATGATTGTTACGGATATGCTATTTCCAATCAAAAATCTTGTAATTACTTCAAGCAAGACAACTTGAATTATGAAAACAAATTCACATACAAAACTGGTTGGTATAACGAGGCTAATTGTTACAAAGTTTACACATTATTTTAGATTAAAAACTATATCTACCAATTCGGTAGTTTTTTTGGAAGTGATTACATTACTTCAGTTCTAATCTATAATTAACTCTCCATAACCTTTTCCATACTTATAGTAATTTTGTGTTCCGTTTTGACCCAAATTCCTTTTGGTGAAGCCAAGAATACACCTGCAAAAGTTGCAAGATAATCATTCCAACTAAACAAAGTGTAGTAATAAATAATCTCGGGAACTTTCCACCATCTAAAACCTTCTCTAACAGCACAATAATACTCCAAAAGAATTGTGAATAAGACTAATACAATTGTTAAATTTGCATTCTTGGGTAAGGTGGTAATCTCGTAAAAACCCAAATTGTTAGTCACAAAAATTACCAGAACTGCCAAGAAAAAATAACCGTAAAGTAGTTTTTTAGTTGGTCTAAGAAGATATAATACATAATCTATTTGGCTTAATTTGTGCCATTTAAAAGGATTAATAATCTCCAGAAGCAATTTCCAAGTATATCTCCACATAACATCTTGATGTCCTTGCATCCATCGTTTTCTTTGATTAAAAGAAGCTTTTAGGGTTGTCGGTTTTTCATCGTAAGTAATCGCATCGTACGCATAATCTATGTGGTGACCCATAAGAACTGCTTTAGCAGAGAATTCCAGATCTTCAGTTAGTGAAATCATATCCCAACCGATTGTTTTTAGAATGTTACGACTAAGCACAAAACCTGTTCCACCCACAGTTCCACTCATTCCAAGGTTTTGACGACTAACCCAGTACACGAGAGCAGAAGAAAAGTAAGACAATGTAGACGATGCGGATACTGGACTATCGTATTGATTCTTAACTCCTAGGTAGCCTTGAATAATTTCTGATCCAGAATTTAGTTTCCAGTTCATAACCCTAAAGAAGTCAGGGTGATAAATGTTGTCAGCATCAGCAATAGATACAGCTTCGTAATCAGAAATATTTTTTTCAATCCAATCAAAAGCGAATTTGACCGCAAATGGTTTGCCTTTTTGTTCTGTATCCAACCTTTCAAGTACAAAAACTTGATCTATATACTCGGCAGCAACTTGGTTAGCTCTATCTGTAGTTTGGTCATTGCAATTGTCACATATCACTACAATTTTTAATTTGTCTTTAGGATAGCGGCATTTTACCATTTGCTCCAAAGTATTAGTAATTACACTCTCTTCATTGTGAGCGCAGACTATAAGTACGAATTTGTTTTGTTTTTGGACTTTTGGAACTATAACATTATTATACTTGTCTCGTTTCAAGCCATTGGGAATGATTCCAAAAATACCTACACTTAAATTATAAAAACTATCCATCAAAAAAATCACATCGAATATAGAAATAATCAATGCAAAAAATGTTACTATAGAGACTATACTAGTACCTTGTAGACTATAGAACCAACTGATTTCAAACGGCAATAATAAAAATAATTGCACAATCAGAATTGGTATAGCAATATGAGAATAATCTTTTTGAAAAGTGTTTTTGATTGGTCGTAGAATCTTTTGGTTCAGGTTCATTATGCTATAATTGAACTTGCCTTTGGTTCTTTTGTCAAAAACTATTCTTTCTCTTTGACAATTACAATTCACTACAACAGACTATTCTTATGATTAAATTAAAAGTAGCAGTGGTTTGCGGAGGTAATTCTCGTGAGAGGGAAGTATCTATTAAGTCAGGTAAGAATGTCTTTGACTCACTTAATAAAGATTTGTACGAACCATATTTGGTAATTATTGACACTAATTTGGCTTGGTATGATCAAACTAGAAATCAGACTTTAGATTTGTATTCGACTTCAAAAGGAATTAATTCAAAGGTCAAAGATTTGTATGATTTGGCTTTTTTGACTGTACATGGAACTTTTGGTGAAGATGGTCAATTGCAATCCATGTTAGATTTTATTGGTTTACCTTACACACACTCTGGTCGATTGGCTTCAAGTATGGCTATGGACAAAATCACAACTTCCAATTTGCTCGGTAGCTATGGAGTTTTGACACCGCGAACTATGGAATTTAACTCCAGTCATGACATTGAATCTTTGGGTGAAAAGTTATTAACTGATTTTAAGTTTCCTTTTATCCTCAAACCCAATAGTGGAGGTTCCAGTATTGCAACTTTCAAAGTGGTTGAAGAATTAGAGCTAGTTCAAGCTTTGGGATTTTTGGCTAAAGAACTTCCTAATCAGATGATTCTAGCACAAGAATTTATATCTGGTCGCGAGTTGACTTGTCCAGTTATAGGTAATATTAATTCCGAATTAAAGGCTTTGGCAGTTGGTGAAATTATTACTGGTGCTGACTTTTTTGATTACAATGCCAAGTATTTTGATGCAACGACTGAAGAGATATTTCCAGCCAAGATTGACTACGAAATTGAAAAACAAGTTAAGCATTTGTCCACAACAGCTCACCAAGTTCTGGGTTGTGATGGTCTCACTCGATCTGACTTTATACTAACAGACAAGAATGAAGTTTACTTCCTAGAAACCAATACTAATCCTGGAATGAGTAGTGCTAGTCTTTGCCCCAAAGCAGCTAAGTTAGAATATGGTTCAATTTCAGTATTTTTAGACCAAATTATTAATTTAGCCAAAGACAAATTCAAATTATAGTATTTCAAATAACAAAATTACACAAAACTAACTTAATTCAAATATATCTTTTATGACTTTACTACTTATATTATTCGTTGGAACAATCCAAACTATATTCGCTTCTTTGTGGTATTCACCTCTATTATTCGGTAAATTCTGGATGAAAGTCAATGGAATTCCCACCAACGCAACCAAAGAAGAAATGAAAGAATTATCCAAAGGTGTAGGGGTTTACTACGGAATCCAGTTTGTCCTACAGTTGGTAACTAACACAATCCTTTTCTTTTTGATTAATTATACAACTCGATTGTATGTATTTTTGGCAGCTACTGATAATCTAAATTCAGTTAATAATGATTTATTTTATGTATCGAGATCTTACGGTTATGTAATTTTTGCAATTTTAATTTGGGCAGGATTTATGCTTCCAGTGGTTGTTCAGAATGAACTTTGGACTAAATCTAGCAATTCTATGAAAATCAAAAAAACTCTTGTGGTTAGTGGTCAATTACTAATTTCAACAGTTTTGGCAGCTTTGATGTTTCACTTTTTTGGTTCAGGTAGTATTAATTTGAACGAACCATCTTTTTTTTAATCATCTAATATTCAATATATATTGCGGGTCTGACCTGCTTTTTTTACTTCTATAAACTTTACCTTTAGCAATTTACTTTTTAGTTTAAAAATATGATTAATTCACTCAAAAAAATCTTGAGACAAACTCAACCCAAGTACTTCTATCAAAACTGGATAGAAATTGACTCTAGTAAGATTTTGGCTAATTATAATCTGTATTCTACTTTAGCTGATAATGTTTTTCCAGTATTAAAAGCAAATGCTTACGGTCATGGAATTACTCAAATTGCACAGATTTTGCAAGCTAAAAAAATTGAATACTTTGTTGTGGATGGATATTTTGAAGCATTACAAATTCAACAATCTTGTCCCGACCAAAAAATTCTAGTTATGGGTTATGTGGATGTTCAGAATCTGACTAATATTAATTTCAAAAAAATTGCAATTGTGGTACAGAGTGTAGAAGTTTTACAATCATTACTAAACTTGAGCAAACCAATTAATATTCACTTAGAACTCAATACTGGTATGAATCGTTGGGGTTTGAATCCTTCTGAATTAAAAGACTTTTTAAAAATATTAAGTAAACAAAAATTAGTTAAACTTGAGGGTGTTATGTCTCATTTGGCAGATGCAGATGGTGACAATAATCATTACACTTCCAAACAAATTCAGGTTTTTGATTCTTGTGTCAGACAAGTTATTGATACTAATTTTCGACCAAAATATATTCATCTAGGTCAATCAGCTGGTTCTATCAAAACACAACAACCTCAAAAAGATTCTAAGCAAAGTGAATATGCTAATACTATCCGTGTTGGTCTTGGTTTGTATGGCTATAATCCATTGCAATCTACAGATTTGGCTTTTGATAATTTTTGTTCACTTCAACCAGCTCTTACATTCAAATCCAGACTAATAAAAGTTTTTAAGATAAAAGCAGGAGAACCTGTGAGTTATAATTGTACTTGGATTGCTTCTGAAGATACTTGGATTGGTGTAATTGCAGTTGGGTATTATGAAGGATTACCAAGAGAATGGAATCAAAAAGCCGAAGCTAAAGTTAAAATTGATGAGAATTATTATCCTTTAGTTGGTAGGATTTGTATGAATTTATCAATGATTAATCTTGGTGTTGAGTCTAATTTTGCAGTTGGTTGTGAGGTAGAAATATTCAGCCAAAGTGGTCTTAATTCAATTCTGAATGTGGCTGTAGCTAACCAGACTATTCCATATACGCTTTTGGTTGGGATTAATAATTTTGTACATAAGTCAATTAAGCTTTGACAATTAGCCTAGAATCAAGTTGTATAGAATCATGCACGCAAAAGTTTTAATACTAGATTTTGGTTCCCAGTTTACTCAACTCATTGCTCGCCGCACGCGTGAACTTGGCGTTTATTCCGAAATTCATTCTTACGAATATTCAATAGATAAGATCAAGGCAGATTCATTTATTAAAGCTATCATCCTTTCAGGTGGTCCAAGTTCAGTTTATGATATAGACGCACCTACTTTAGATCCGCAGATTTTGGAACTTGGAATTCCTATTTTTGGAACTTGCTACGGGTTACAATTAATTGGGAATATGTTAGGTGGAATTGTAGAAAAAGCACCCAGTCGAGAATATGGTCGAGCCGAAATTAAAGTAGTCAAAAACTCACCTTTAACTCACAATATTCCAGCAAAAGCCGATGTTTGGATGTCTCATGGAGATCACTTAACAACTCTTCCAGAAGGTTTTCAACTTTTGATTTCTAGTGATAATTGTGAGTTTGCTGCCATTGGTAATGTTTCCAAAAAAATCTATGGCGTTCAATTTCATCCTGAAGTTTATCACTCTGGAGAAGTTGGTAAGCAGATTTTGGCTAACTTTTTGTTTCAGATTGCTCAAGTCAAAAGCGATTGGAATTCTGGTTCATTCATTGAAGAAAAATGTCTACAGATTCAACAGCAAGTTGGCAATAATAAAGTTCTTTGTGGATTGTCAGGTGGCGTAGATTCAGCTGTAGTTGCAGCAATTTTGCACAAAGCTATTGGCAAACAAGTTCATTGTGTTTTTGTAGACACTGGATTAATGCGTTATAATGAAAAAGAAGAAGTTCAAAAAGCTTTTAGAGATCACTTTGATATTAGTTTGACAGTTGTTGATGCTACTGAGGTTTTTTTATCAAGGCTCAAAGGAGTCACTGATCCAGAACAAAAACGCAAGATTATAGGCAAATCGTTTATTGATGTTTTTGAATTATCCAAGCAATATATAGTCAAAGAAATCAACTTAACAGAAGATATGCAAGTTCAGATTATCGAACAATAAAAAAACAATAAAAATCCACCATTTTAGGTGGAATGATTCTTGATCAGTTTTAGTTAGGTATAACGATGAATTGTAGAACGTCAACTTCTGTATTGGGTGGTATTGGTACAGTATTGGTACAAACCAAAATGGAAGTAAAAGGTAGTGGGGAATACTCACCATTACACAACCAACCAATTTGTGTAGTATAATAGTGAAGATTGGCGTTAGACGTGTTAATTACATCTCTTACAGTTATAATACCAGGTGTTGAGTAATTCAAATTGTTATTTTTGACTTTAAGGGTATATTGAAGTTGCTCTCCTGGAAAAGAAGTTCCTTGAGAATTGGTTTGCGAATCTGAACCCATATCTGAGACTTTACGCATTGATAGATCGATTGTCTCAATATTCAAACTTACTCCCAAATTACTCAAATTAGATCCGCTTCCACTAGCATTATACTGGACAGGATAAGATCCAGAGTTACCACTTGTAGTAATATTACAACTTCTAGTTGTTTCTGTTTCCAAAATAAAATTAATCACACAACTTCCAATTGTTCCAGCTGAAATATTCACATTTCCAGTTTTACCCAAACTAAAATTAATCGTACAAGTCGAGATAAAACCTGATAATCCTGACACAGGTGAACAACTTCCAGTTATGTCACTATTTTGAATAGGTGGTACTATGTTTATAGTATTGTTAATATTACTCGAATATTGGTCAGTAGCATTAACGGTAATATAGTTGCCACTGGTAGCAGAGCCAGAATTTCTTAATGTAACGTCTGTTCCGTATTGACCAATTGCAGATGGAGCTAATAATTCATATTCAATGTAACCTTTGGCTCTTGATGTATCTAGCAAGTCTATACTTGTTTTGTTGCCAGCACCAGGTAAGGGGTTATTACTTGGATACGAGCTGACACAGTCTGAACCAGTAGGTGTATATGATCCTACACTATAAGTTGGTGCGTTAGTTGTCATATTGGCTGAAGTACCAAAGTTGCCAAATCTCTGCACTTCGTTATGATCGACACTAGATTTTCTAAAAATACAATTATGACTATTAATGTATCTCTTTCCAAAAGTATCTAAGCTAACTTTGTTACCAGCACTAGGTAAGGGATTATTACTTGGATACGAGCTGACACAATCCGAACCAGCAGGTGTATATGATCCTACACTATAAGTTGGTGCGTTAGTTGTCATGTTCGCTGAAGTACCAAAATCTCCGAACCTATTAATTTCTGATTCTATGGTATTATCTACAAAAATACAATTATGATTATTAATGTATCTTTTACCAAAAGTATCTAAGCTAACCTTCTGACCGTAATATGCATATGTTGTTGAGTTTGTAAAATTAGCATCACATTCTGAAAAAGCAGAGGTTGGTGTAGTTGAAAAAATTGGTAGATTAGAAGCCATATCAGTAGCTGTACCAAAATTTCCGAATCTTCTAGTTTCACTATAATCAATATCCATAATACTGCGTTGTATTTCAAAGCCGCAGTGGTAGGTGTTAATGTATCTTTTTTTACCAATTTCTAAGTTACCCGAAGTAGCTGAAGCGGTAGTTCCACCAAGTAAAGGACTGGTAAGTGTATCATACAGTCCAACGGATGGCGATACGCCAACTCCAGTCAAAACACCGAAGGAATTGTTTTTGTCTAGACTACTCATTGTGTCACATATTTGTTCTGTGGTACTAGGAGTTAGACAGTTTTTGAAAGATCCACCTACATAACTAAAACCTGCGGGAATAGAGTCAACTATTTGGGCATCTACAGCAGATTGACTGCCTGTATTATCGTATTTCAAAATTACCTTAAATGTAGAAGATGGTGATATAGATATATTTTCTGATTCCAATCCACTTCTTACATACTTTTTATCTATACTTAGGACGTTAGAACCACCAATGTTAGTTGATCCTAAAATAGGGGCTGCTTTAGTCTTAATTGTAGTATTATTTAGCCATATTCCAAAATTAGAATTGATTATTAATAGCAATGCTGTTAACACTATTAATATTTTATTTATTTTACACTTCAATATAGTCATATTTTTATTTGGTTTGTTTGAATGAATTTTCTTGTTTTTCTTTTAAATCTATATACAATTTGTCAACTTGTTTTTTTGATTCGATTTTTTGTTCAGCTAATTGGTTTCTTTTTAACCTCAAATTTTGGATCTCTTCCTCAAGTGTTGATAGTCGATTAGTGTATTCAGTTTGGTCAAAACCATTTAATAGTTGACTTTCTCCATTCAAAAAACGAATGTAGTTTTGAAGATAATTCTTGTACTCTAATATAGATTTTTCCAGATCTTGTTCTTTAAGTACCAAATCGTCATTTAAGCTAACTTGTTGCAACCAAGTATTCCTCAAAAAATTCTTGGCGTCTTTTTGGGTTTTAACAGACTTGGCTAATTGTTGTGATTCGTTGACTGCAATGATAGCTTGTTTGGTATATGGAAAACTAATATCACATACCAAATTGGAATCTTTGCATATTTTTATTCCGTTATCTCCTGAATAAAGTGTAACCAGCCAAATAAAACTAAAAATTGAATAAAATATCAAAAACACAGTTAACACCCAATGCCAATTGATACCTAATCCACCTGACTTTTTTTTAGATTTTTTAGGTGTTTGTTGATTTTGAGGAGCGTTGGGATTATATATACTTGGTGTTTGCAAATAATTTGGATCAGAATTTTGATTGTTTTGAGTTAAATTCATTTTAATTTTTTATATTCACATGTTTATCTAAAATTATTTTTAATTATTCTATTAATTACATTAAGTCTACACCAAAAAATAAACTTATGCAACAAAAAAACCTCTTCGAATTGAAAAGGTAAATTTTATTATATATTTTGAGAATTTCAAACTATACTTTTGTGTTTATTCTAAAAACAGATTTTGCTATTTTTTGATTTTAAAAACTAGTTAGAACCACCAGTTCTTGTCAAAACACCTTTACCACCATACACAACAGTTGTCGTATCGCTTGTGATTATAGCTTTGGGAGTTGTTGAAGTAGATGTGGTTGTGACAATTGTACGAGTCATTGAACTTGAACTAGAAGAAGAACTTGAACTCATCATTGAAGAAGAACTTGAAGATGTGTAGTTAACAGCATTGCAAACTCCAGATACTTTAAAAGTTTCTTTGATTGTAGTTGCAGTTTTATCAATGGTTACATTAACCAAATTATAAGCTTTAGCGGAACTTGAACTCATCATTGAAGAAGAACTTGAACTCATAATTGAAGAAGAACTTGAAGTTGTATTTGAAACATTTACGTAACCAGCTAAAGGGTTAATTGGAAGATTCTCATTGACATATACAGTTACTGTGTTAGTACCTGTGTAGTTATAATTTTTTCTCTTCAAAGTAACTTTTAGGTTATTGTTTGACTCTTGAGAAGAACTAACTTCAAAGTTGTTGTTATCACCAACAATTGTATTGTAAGTTAAATAATTTTGGTTAACATCTTTAAAAAGAGCAACTGTATCGTCACCATCGCACTTAAGCGAAGCTAAGTATGGACTTTCATTTTTTAGTTTTACGTTAGATACTGCACCACCGTTACTAATATCAAAATTAGTAGTGTGACCTGCAATATAAGGAACAAAGTTAGCAACTAAGTTGTTTACACATTTACCGTTAATAACATTAGCGGAAGTGTTTTCGGTAACGTAAAAATAAGCTGAAGTACCAATAACTTGACGAGCTGCTTCAACATCTGAAGTGGACATAAAATTATTCCAGTTACAGTAAGTGAATGAACTATTAGACAAAGGAGCAGATAAGATACCGCTATTTTGAGCAGAGGTCGTGACTACGCTAGAAAATAGAATAGATGCAAGAACCAAAGTGGAGAAAATATTAGTGTGAATAGACATAACAATGACATTTCGCAATGTTCAATTGTAGAACTTAGCAAATTTTTTTGGCTTTGTCAAAAGATAATATCTAAAGAATATCTAAACAATAAAAAAACTCCCTATATAAGGGAATAATTGCTGATATAAATCTAAGGTTGATTAGTTAGATCCACCAGTTCTTGTTAACATACCTTTTCCTCCAGCAACAACAGTTGTGTCAGTCATAGTAGATCTCATAGAACTTGAACTCATCATTGAAGAAGAACTCATCATCATTGAAGAAGAACTTGAACTCATCATTGAAGAAGAACTTGAACTCATTGTATATAGTGAGGAATCACATACTCCTTTAACTGTCAAAGACAACTTAGAAGTAGAAGGATTCTTATCAATAGTTACTGGAACTGCAACGTAAGGTGCTGTTGATGCTGGAACCGCTGGTACTGCTGCTACTGGTGGAACTGCTGTTGGGTTTGCTACTACTTCAGCTTTTGCTGGTGTGTAAGCTGCAGATGCTGCTTCGTAACCGCCAGTGATACTTTCGTCAACGTATACTGTTACATTGTTAGAACCAGTGAAGTTGCTATCTTTTCTCTTCAAAGTTACTTTCAAAACATTGTTTGATTCGTTTGAAGTTGTAGGAGTATCAAAATCATTAGCACCGACGATTGTGTTGTATTTCAACATATCTTGATTAACATCTGAAAAACGAATAACTGTATCGTTACCATCACATTCGACTGATTTTACTTCTGGTGAAGTATTCATAATCTTAACATTAGATACAGAAGCGAATTGATTGATATCAAAAGATGTTCTGTGTCCTGAAAGATAAGGAACTTTGTTAGCAACCATGTTAGCTACACATTTACCGTTTACAACATTCAAAGAAGTGTTTTCAGTTGCGTAAAAATAAGCTGCGATACCAACTACTTGGCGAGCTGCTTCAACATCTGAAGTTGCCATAAAATTAGTCCAACTACAGTACGTGAAAGAACCGTTAGAAAGAGGAGCTGTTAATGTACCGTTTGTTTGAGCAGAAGTGCTGACAAAACTTGAAGCAACCAAAGCTGCGATACCTAGTGTGGATAATACTTTTGTAGAAATAGACATAGACATACATGTTTTGTAATGTTCGTTTGTAATTATAACTTAGTTAGGTTTGGTTTGTCAAGTAATAATTTATTTTTTATCCAAAAAAGCTTTGAATAAGCCAAAAAATGTTAATTTGAGATTGGTTTAAACTGATTAAAAGTTGGTTTAAAAATATTTTATAAACCCAAAGAAACACTTTAATTCTTAATATCTAATCTACCAAAAAATCAATCTCATTAGCTATTTTTTATTTTTATGGTGTATTTTAGATTAATATAGTGAATTGTTCCAAAAATCAAGTTAAAATATAGTGATTAAGATAGAAATAATTTTCCGTTATCTCTCTCGCAGCCAATATCTCATAGCCATTTGTTACTAGTTATAAAAGTTGACATAAGACCAAAGATTATATAAAATTATAGTATAAATAATATAAATTTACTATACAAATACCATGTCTAACACCTCTACCAAATCTCAACTAATCATTCCATTAGACAAAAATCTAAAATCCGAAGTCAAGGTGATCTTGGAAGAGCTAGGTCTCAATCAATCTCAAGTCGTAGTGTCGCTATTCAAACAAATCGCTAGAACCAAAAAAGTACCTTTATCTTTTGATCTCAATGATAGGGACGAGACCGAGTATCTACTTTCTAGTAGAAATAATAAGCAAATTCTTTTGGATTCCATACAACAAGCAGAAAGAAAAAACTACAAATCTTATACTTTAATTGGAGAATAGTTGTATGATTACTTGTTTTACAGATATAGCTTGGGAGCAATATGTTTATTGGCAGACTGAAGATAAGAAGATGCTCAAAAAAATCAATGAATTGATAAAAGATATTAATCGCAATTTGTTTGAAGGTATTGGTAAGCCAGAAGCTCTAAAACACAACCTAAAAGGCTATTGGAGTCGTAGAATTAATGATGAACATAGGCTAGTTTACAAAATAGAAAGTCAGAATGTTATAATTGTTTCTTGTAGGTTTCATTATTAACCTGCCCTTCCACCAGAGCTATCTGTTCTGGACTCAAATCATAAAGCTGGTAAACTAGCTGGTCAATCTGGGATTCTAGGTCGGTTATAGAAACTACCCCCAAGTCTGCGACTTGACCCCTTAAAAGGTGTATATTTCCACTTTGTTTGGTCTCATTACTTGTGAAGGGGTCAGCTGTAAGCTGGGGGTTATTTTTTGGAAACACTGTGGTTTGCACTACGATATTCTTCACCCTCAATATCTCCTCTACCAAAGCCTCAATTTGTTTTGCCAAGTCTTGCTTTTTGGGTGTTTCTAAGAGTGGGATAGGGAGTTCATCCATATGTTGTTTTAACCATCTAACTCCGTTTTCACCCAAAGTTGTACAATAAAATTGTTTGTAAGCAAAGTTGATTAGTTTTGAATTTAAAGTACCAGTCAAAAATTTAAGATTACAACCAGTTATTAGATATCCAGTATTTGAAACAAAAAATTCACCATTAGAATCATATGTAAAACAAGAACCTTGTGTAATTTCCTGATACACCACTTTTTCTTTTTGGAATTCCTCCAGATAGGCACAATGTCTTAGATTGTATGGAGTTTTGCCCTTGTCTGATCGCTTGGAAAGTGCAGGTTCAAATTGGTCTAAATGGTTTTTGATGGCAGGGTAATCGTTGATGTCAATTGGCAAAATTTTGGTAGAGGCGACCACTGTGTCGCCATTGTTGTTAAAAGTTTTGTTATTGTTATTTTTTGGAAACACGGTGGTTTCCGCTACATACCCATTATGAGCATTAATCACCCACAAGTCTGCCCATTTGTAGCCGTATCTTTTGATATCTCGCCCTCGGAGAATTGGCTTGATGATTTCGGCACTTTTGGGATCTTGTTGGCAAAGTCGTTCTTTGGTGGCTGTGTCTATAATAAAGGCTTCGTTGAGTCCTGTTTTGATTCCATAGTTGATTTTGATATCCCAGTCTTTGAGCGGTTTGCCGTTTTGTTCTATTTTCTTTTTGAGAGCAAATTCGTCAGGAGATCCTAGGAACCAGCCACCTTTGCCTGTAGTGTCAAACATTTGAAGAGGGTCAATTGTGATTGCATTTTCTTGCCAGTATTGGCTTAAGTCTGTGTTTTTGGCTTTGAGACCTTTGAGTGAAGCTATGAGCATAAAAATTTGTTGTTATTGTAGTTTTCTTTTTTATAGTTTCTTTATATAAATTGATACTTTTTTTGAGAGATTTGAGATTTTATACGATACAAGTATGGCTTAAAATAAAACTTTTGG
>JAYUKQ010000057.1:0-4132 GCA_043764315.1 bacterium
GTTCAAGGATAGCAAATTCTTCCTTGGATAGATCGGTAGTGTAAGCCATATCTTAATACTCTTACTAATTAAGTGAAAGATATCAAATGGGTTCTATAGACTTGATAGCTTTTAGGGTTTGCAAAGCTTTTGGAGATAAGGTGATAATTTTCCATATTTCATCAAGATTTCCACCGTTCTTGTAAACCTGTAATACATCCTTGAACTTTACCACCACTTTACCACTCTTTTCATAGACATTAAGTCCGAACTTGATTAGAGATTGTTTTTTTTGTGGATTTTAATCCGCCGACATCCTCAATTCTAAATCTGGAGTGTTTTGACACTCAATACATATCTTTAACATACCAATTAACATTTTTAAGACATATTCTTTAGTCATTTCTACCTCTATTTCATCGTAGTTTTCATCTGCTGTTAATGTTGTTGCATAGATTCTTGCATCGTTATTATCAATATTATGAAACCACACTTGATCTATATGAATTATCATATCTTCAATACTTGCAATTACAGGTTCTAATTCCAATGACTTATAACTAATGGCTGGACCACCGTCTGAACCACAAAAAAAGTATCTAATGTTTTTTTGTCTTAGGTAATCACTAAATAAGATTATTAGATCTCTGGAAAAGACGAAACAATTTATTAAGGTATTATCTTTTAATATATCAAAAAATATCATAATTATAGTTTTAATTTAAGTTAATCTATATCACTGGAATGATTGTTACAATATCACCATTCTCATTGATGATTATTCTAAGTGAGTTTCTTTTAACTGTCTTTTGGTAATTCCAACCTATCTGATAACCCATATCAACTTCAATTAAGACTGAAGGGAATTTTTGACCAGTATAGATATCTGTTGATGTTCCTATTTTGATTATTCTTGGTTCTTTGGTCATCGCTTGGTTAGCTATATTTTGAATATCTGCATTTTGGATGAATTTAGATTTTGTATTTGTAGTTACATTAAATGCATGTTCTTCTAAAATATGATTAATATCAACCTTTCCACTATACTTTGAAAAACCTGCAGCAAGTTTGGCATATTTATCAGATCCAGATAGTATTACTTTAAGTTTATCAAAAGCTGCTTGACCACCGCTGCGAATTGCTTTGAGCAGATCATTAACTTTAACAACCACCTTACCACTCTTTTCAAAGACATTAAGTCCGAATTTGGCTAGTGATTGTTTGGCGAATAGTAAGGTTGCAGAGATGCTTTTGAGATTGATACTAGAATCCTTGCTTGCGATATTACCAATTGTTTGAGATATGTTGTCAAGAACTGTGGCGGGATTGACACCGAGAATCACAGCTCCAAGTAAACCACCAATTATGTTACCAACAGCGTAGGCTTTGTCTTCTATTGGTAGATTAATGTAGATTGTAAGATTGTTCCCATATTCTGGAATATGGCTATTGTACTATATATTAAGCCAATAATCGAGATGAATATACCGACGATTTTGAAGGCACTGCTTAGAATGGCTTTGACGATAGCGTCCAGTGCTATAGTTGAACCTATTCCCACTAGTAATCCAAAGAGTAATTTGCCACTAATGTTAGCCATAGTTATAGCCGATGATTGGAAGGTTGAATTAGTTGTCTTGCAACCTACATCCCAAGTTCCACAAGTATTGACACCATCTAGGATTTTTTGGAGTTCACCAAAGGTAGTATCTTGAGCTTGCTTGGCAAGTTTGAACACGTCAGTCTCTGAATTGGATTGAACGGCTGATTCTATCACTTCCAGTGTTTCGTTGTCATTACCAAAACTAAACTCGTCCAAATCTTCATCGGATGCATTGGCGTAAAGTGGATCACAAGCGTAACCTTGTCTTGCAATTTCAATTTTTGCTTGAGTTGTTCTGTCATATACAAATCTGTCCAAGAAACTAAAACAAGAATCGGCTGAACCAACATTTGTACCTACACAAGGTCTCAAACTAATTGGCTTTTTGTCTAAATTTATATTATCAGTAGCTTTTACTGTTAAACACCAATAAGGTCTGTCCCATGTATAAATGTATCCATTACCTAGCAAAAAATTATGTATTTTGTTTCTAGAATCACAAGAACCTAATTTAACTTCACTATCCAATAATTTCTCTATATTCTCAACCACAAAACATCTACCATCTGAAGATTTTATATCCAGTTGAGGGTCATTATTAATCCATTTTTGAGA
The DNA here is from genome assembly GCA_043764315.1 of bacterium. Lineage (GTDB taxonomy): Bacteria > Patescibacteriota > JACMRA01 > JACMRA01 > JACMRA01 > JAYTWQ01. The sequence continues at coordinate 2,198 of JAYUKQ010000057.1, forward strand.
AGGCTTGTTAGTAAATTCAGACAAATATATATTTCCAGCGGAATCATGATCTAATGAGAAATTAGGGTTACCTCCAAATTTATATATTTCAATTGTTTCATCTGAATTTGGAATTTGAGTCATGTTACATTCAGTATAGGGGGTGTTTGGTGTTTGGGGTGTTCCTATCGCTCCATCAACATACACACTTTGTAAGTTGCAAAGTTCTTGATCAGTCCATGCACTGGCTTGAATACCACCAAACGGATTAAGTACCTTGAGCCAATCCAAATTCCAAGAAACAGTTGGACTAACTTCTAATTGCCAAAGTTGATTCTCTCCGCCCCAACAGTTGTAAGCTACCAATGATTGATTGTCAGCGAATCCTCCCGCACTCCAATAATTCACATCAAGACACATTTGCTGTTGGACATTTTGGTAATCTGTAAGAGTTTGTTTAGTTTTGATAATAGGTTTGGTTGAGTCGTTGGAATATTTATCTACAAGCCATTTTTGAGTTTCCAGAACATCAGAACAAGCTTGGATAGTTACAGGTTGGTTGTATCCACTATTTTGGAGACACTGATTCGCACTAGTTTTGAATTGTTGTGTCGTAGAATTGTAATACCATTTTTTGGCATTGGTGCTATTGGAAGTTAATCCTTTGTCCAAAGATTTTAGGTTACTATCAGTAGTATTTCCAAGAACGAAATTGGAATTAATCTTATTGACGATGTAATTATATGAAAATTGGCTACTACTAGAAGAGCTTGTTGAAGAATTGTTTGAAGAAGTTGAGACTGAAGCTTTGGGCAAACTGACGAATCTAAAACCCCAGTAACAACCATTATCAAGTACAGCAGGGCGACCTTCATACCATTTGTTTTCCCAATTTTCAGTCGTTCCAATTCTTGACCATTGAGAGTTGATACAATTATTGGACGCAAGATTTTTGATAAAGTTGCCACTAATATCCCAAGTTTGAGTGTTATCTGTGGAATTACAAGTTTTGATAATAATTTTAGCCCAAGTTTGGTTGTCAGTTGTGGCAAGACATTTGTTGTTAATTATGGATTTGATTAGTTTACTTACGCTGTCAAAATACCATTTTTGTTGATCGTTGATAATTCCTGAATTAGTGAATTTGACTTCACTATTATCTGTACCAGTTGAATCAACCGTGGATAATTTATAATTAAACTGGGTTGTATCAGTTGGTTGAATCGTATAGTAAGTTGGATCAAACTTGAAGCTAGAATCAATTGGAGGATTGGTTTCAATCTTGTTATCTGTGATTGTTCTCTTACTGTTTTGAGTACATTTGGTAGCAAAGTTACGATTAGCAGAAACTTCAAAATCCCTTGTAATGCCATTGCTATTTTTGATTGGATTGCCTTGACTATCAAGAATATTGAACTTCCAAGATACAGATTCATTGCCTAATCCTTGGATTACCATTGCTTTGGATTCATTCGTAGATGAAGAACTTCCATTTTTGAAATAGGTAATTGGGCCATTAAGAGTATTGGCTACAGCAGGATCAGCGTAATTGAGAGTTGATCGATTCTTCAAGTCAAAATGAGTGTGAATTACAGGACGAGTTGGATTCAACTGTGAATTAGTAAGTTCAATTCGCCCACCACTATTAACATATTTGATAACTACCGAAAAACTTGATTGACCACTTACAATCTCTCCGTCATCGACACAAGCTACAGCTACATTAAGGTTGATTCCGTTTTGTGAGAGCGTGAGTGAATTGGAAGTGTTAGAAGAATTACTACTTGAACTTAGGCTTGAATTCTGACCTAAAATTGGGCTAGCTGAATTAACCAATCGCCAAAGTTGATTCTCATTACCCCAACAGTAATACGATACAACTCGTTGATCATTCTTAAAGCTACCGTCAGCCCAGTAATCTACATCAAGACATAGTTGTTCGCTGCGAGTTGTACC
>JAYUKQ010000058.1:0-4113 GCA_043764315.1 bacterium
ATAAAAACACTATATATAGTTGTACTTATGATATATTAAGCAAAAAGCATACCAAATGTTGCTCTTGAACTTATCGTTTTATTTTGAACTAGCTAAAGCACCTGGCTTTAGTTTGATCATGAATTTGCGTGGTCTTCTTGAACTTATCGTTTTATTTTGAACTAGCTAAAGCTGAAAACCCATATCATTTGCTAGCTCTAATGACTTGAACTTATCGTTTTATTTTGAACTAGCTAAAGTAAGGTACTCTAAGGCTGTGGAGTAGTACATAATCCTTGAACTTATCGTTTTATTTTGAACTAGCTAAAGGAACTTAATACTTCAGCTAAAAATTCATCGTTGTTCTTGAACTTATCGTTTTATTTTGAACTAGCTAAAGTTTTAATATTAATTGTTATGGTATCCGTTTCTGATCTTGAACTTATCGTTTTATTTTGAACTAGCTAAAGCGTTATCTACAGTTCCAAGATCTTCTACCTTGAACTTATCGTTTTATTTTGAACTAGCTAAAGGCTTATTCTGGACTGAACCAGTGATTTGAGGTGCTTGAACTTATCGTTTTATTTTGAACTAGCTAAAGTTATTATAAAATCTTTGTTAGTAAATTCTCTTGAACTTATCGTTTTATTTTGAACTAGCTAAAGGATATAGACACTCCTCAGCTGAGTCGTACACTTCACTCTTGAACTTATCGTTTTATTTTGAACTAGCTAAAGGTTAATTTCTTCTATGTATTCATCGAAACTCTCTCGCTTGAACTTATCGTTTTATTTTGAACTAGCTAAAAGATGAGACAAAAATAACCCTTTCATTGCGATTGGGTTTTTTGATTTTTAAAGATCGATGTTAGTTCCTGTTTTTTTGCTCTGTTATATGTTTTTTGTTGCTTTTAGTTGAATCACTTCTGTGTCAAAAGACTCCTCTACTTTTCTACTTTGAAGGTTGAGTATCTCTTCTTGATTCAAAGAACAGCCAAAATCATCATGAAATTTGGTAAGATTGTGAAAGTTCCAAAATTGCTTTCTGGAATCAATAATAACAGACTTTTTGGTTAAAAAAATAATTAAACTTTCAATCAAATTAGGTTCAAAATCACTCAAATTCTTGGTTATATTAATCACATTAGTGTAGCCGTCGCACAGCGGAATAAGCTTTTTTATTAATTCAATATTATCTTTTATAGTTATTTTTGAGTTATTTTTCTGGATAACTACTTTGTCATCTTCAAATAAAATTGGCAAACAAAATAAGGGTTGGAATTTTTGAATTTCAGTCATATTAAAACAAATTAGGTAATTGAGTTTTTATTCTGTTGTAGGTTTCTTTCAAGTTAGAAAATCTTTCGGTATAACCGCTTATCCCTGTAATTGACCAGAATATATTATACAAATAACCAAGTGAAGCTACCAATGAGGCAATATTTACATCTGAATTTTTGGAGTATGTCCAGAATCCAAGCATTATTGAGATCATACTAAAGATATAAGAAGTTCTGAAGTTGAATGCACTAAGATCCGAGATTTTGATTTCTAATTTTTTCCTTCTTTGAAAATATTCAGTTATAGCTTGTAAGTTTTTTTGGTCTATTGTATCCACGAATTTTTCGTACAAATTGTTCTGAATCGTGTAATTCTCGGTAGTTTTTTGGAATAATCTTTGGTTAAAAAAAATAACTATTGGAATAGCAACCGTTGCCATTAGTCCCATTTGCCAATTGATACTAATTAACAAAAAAATAGACACAAAAAAACTAACTAAAGTACCAATAATATTGGTCAAATCATACTCTAAAAAAGCACGGAACTGATATATCAATCCAGCATGTGAAACTATAGTTGATGTGTCTGTCTGTTTTTGAATATGACTATCTACCATTTTGGTAACCAAATCAGTGTGAATAGAAGAGAACAACCTTGTGTCATACAACTGTTTCAAAAAATTAATTAAGCAATACACAAGCCAGAAGCCAAATAAAGACAAAATTGCAATATCAGTATTTCGGTAAATAATAATTTGTTCTGTTACCCAACCATTCATCGTTGGCTCTAATACAAGATAAACTGAATTAAACAAAAATAAAGTATATGTTAAAAGAATCTTCAGCTTGTAATTCTTAATAATTTCCCAGAAACCATATTTGGACATAACTTTGGACATAACCAAAAAATTAAACAACCCAAAAAATGAGCTGTCAATAAATAAAAATCTATCGTCCACAGTTTTATACAGTTTATAGCTAAATATAAGTTGTTTTTAAATGATTTATAAATTTTACTTAAGTTTAAATTTATTTAATCTAAAAAACAATTTATCAATGGTAAGTAGTAAAAAAATGAATTGTTAATCCAACATACTTTGAATCCGACAACCCTACACCATTAAGGTGGTTTTTCTTTTGACAAAAAAAGCCTTTGAACCAAAGCTAATTTAATATGTCAGACTTGTTTACAACCAACCAAGAGGCAGCTGGATTCCTAGATGTTCACGCCAAAGTCAGGGAGCTAAGCCAACAAGTGGAATGGATAATAACTCACAGACAAACCAATTATATCAGTGAATTAGTCGATCTCCAGAACCATAAAAGCGTTGCGATTAGACGTAAAGTTGCCATTGGACTTGGATTACTTGGCACAATCAAACTTCTAAATGAAATAGAAAAGTGGCAATTGTCCGAATCCGACAGACAGACGTGGTTAATCTTGCAAGATAGTATTGACAAAATCAAACGTCGTAGCCAATCGCCAGAACTCGATCAATCCGTTCATATTCTGACCGTAAGTGAAGCAATTACCAAGATCAAGAGAGTTGTAAGTGAACAGGAATATATTATCGAAGGCGAACTGGCAGATGTTAAGCCAATTAACTCAATGTACTATTTTGCTCTTAAGGATTCGTATGAAACTAGATTGGATTGTCAGGTTTATAGTGGTAAAGTATTAAGTTTTGGTTTTCCACTCAATGAAGGTTGGGCAGTTCGTGCCAGAGGCAAATTCAAAATTGACAAATTTGGCAAACTAAAATTCGACGTTGATAATATTCAACTTACTGGAGAAGGTGAATTACTTAGGAATCTGCAATTGTTAGAGCAAAAATTAGTGAGTGAAGGTTTGTTTGATCCAGAGCGTAAGCGATCAATTAACTCAATTCCAGTTAATATACTATTAATTGCCAGTCCAAATTCGGCAGCGATAGATGATTTTCAAAAAGTACTAAAAGCAAGAAGGCAAAATATTACTATTTATTTTTTACCAATCAAAACACAAGGAGTCGGATGCGAATTAGATATTCTTCAAAAAATTGAAATGGCCAATCATTTTTGTAAGCAATTACCAATTCAAACCATTGTCATAACTCGTGGTGGTGGCAGCAAAGATGACCTTATGATCTTTAATTCTGAAAAAGTAGTTAGAGCAATACATGGATTAATTAGACCAACTATTGTGGCAATTGGACACGAGCGAGATACCTGCTTGTCAGAAAAAATAGCCGATCAAAGAGCTTCCACACCTTCCAATGCGGCTGAATTAGTAAGCCTATCTCAACTGGAAATAGAGCATCAACTCGATGGAATGCAACATTATTGGCAAGGCTATTTTTGGCAACGACAAAACGAATATTCTAATTTTGCTGGTCAAACAAGCAAGCAAATTCAACAACTAGTTCAACAAGATTTGCATAGTGTTAGAATGGAGTCTCAACAAGTCAATTTAATTCTAAATCAAATTATCAATCGCTTGAGAACTGGACTTGAGCAATCGTGGCAATCAATTATTTGGCAATTGAGACAGTCAATTCACCACCAAAAACTTTTACTTCAATCTATAACCAACCAGAATGAAAATACCAAACAAATTGTTGCAACAGCTCAACACGAAATTAAACAAATCATCTTTCAGCTAACACATATTGTAGAAACTAACCTAAAAAATGAAATTCAAAGCATCGAAATCCTAAGTCAAAGTCTACAAATATATAATCCAAAAAGAGTTTTGGCAATGGGTTATGCAATAGTTACGCAAAATAATCAAGCTATCGAAAAAAGTTCCAACTTTAACCCAAAACAAAAAACCACCCTGCAATGGCAAGATGGTAAAATTGAACTGTAAGGCTATT
>JAYUKQ010000059.1:0-4079 GCA_043764315.1 bacterium
GATAAGTTGTCAGCTTTTTTGGCACAAGTTGCCTTAATGTCAATGGTTGATAATACAGCTAACGATCCCGACCAACCCAAAATCAACCTAATGTCCCTACACCAATCCAAAGGTCTGGAATACGAAAGTGTTTTTTTGGTCGGTTGTGAAGATGGATTATTACCACATCAAAATTCCTTTATAGAAAGGAGCGGAATGGAAGAAGAAGTGCGACTAGCTTACGTTGGAGTTACAAGAGCCAAAAAGAATTTGTTTCTTATCTCTGCTGATTCTAGAATTACTTTTGGACAAATCAAAGCTAACCCAGTATCAAGAATTTTTAGACCATTTTTGGATAAATATTGCTTGAGAAGTAAGTAAGTCAATTATGTTGAACAAAAACAAAAACCCCTTTCGGGATTAATTTCAATTTTGGATTGTTTTGGATTATTTTTTTGAACTACAAAACTGTAAAAATATGATTAATTGAAACTGTATCATTGTTACCCATTACGTTGGTGTTAGTTACACAAGTTACGGTTGCTGCTGTTGGAACTGTTAAATCTGGTGAGCCACAACTCCAACCTGATGGCGAGGTACTTGATAGGTAACTCAAAAGATTAGAATTGTATGTATCTGTAATACTTATAGGAGCTTCAGACGTTGAAGGACCATTGTTGGTAGCTGTAAGTGTATATGTTACATTGGTATTTTGGTTAAGTGTACCTGCTGCGTTAGTCGTAGAGTCAGATCCACCTGAAGAAGTTTTGACTATAGAAAGATCAGCTAGTGGTGTGATAGTAGTGTTTTCAGAGAACCAACTTACACCATAAGGAATACAATTATTACTTGGTTGAGATGTTCTAATAATCAAATTTTGATTCATAGTACCCACAAAAGACGGATTAATTGTACCAGTAAAGCTTAGCGTAATACTTTGACCTTGTAGAAGCTGTAAACCTTCACTGGTTGAACCAACCACATTACCATTAAACGAAGTATCATTAGGATTAAATGAGTTTCCGAGAGTTGTATCTTGAATAATACCTGAAGTTGTTGTTGCGGTTATATTACTTAAAACACTTTGTAAATATGAAAATTGAAATTGGAAACCAAAAATTTCGGAAGGACCATTGTTTGTAAAGGTGTAATCGTAAGTATATTGAGTACCTGCAGTAGCTGTGTGTTGAGTCCCATCAGTAAAACTGAAATTATTTACTAAACATACTTTGTCAGTTACTGAAGCTGTGTTGTTAGTTAGAATTGGATCAGCTGTTGCGGTGGTAATATTAGCTGTGTTGCCGATATCATCACAAACTGGATTAATTGCCACACCTACTTTGTAACAATCGGCTTTGACTTTGATAGATGCAAGATCATTGATAGATTTAGTTATTGATTTTACGTAATCAAAATTAACAAAATTGCCACCAGTCAAAAGTAGTCCTATCATTGCAAAAGTTACTATAACTTGTGTATTTTTGAGTTTCGATTTTGTCATTGTAATTTTTGTTTTTGTATATTTACTTATTATTAAGTAACGATATAATTTTAGTTTATACTTTTATTGTTGTAAAGATGTTATTTTTATGCTAAGGCTATACTGATTCTAGAATTGAATTTACATTATATGATTACACACAACAAAACTCTCAAGTTAATATATACAATTGAATTAAATCTATTTGGTGATCCAGTTGAATTGACACAAGAACAAATTAAGGAATTGACTTAACGGTATATAGACGAGGGTAGATTGATACATGAAGGTCTTAGATCACGTGATAATTTTGGAACAACTGATCATGCTCAACGATTGGCAGATAGTAGAGAGGCTATAAAAGAACTTTTAGACTCACAGAACACTTAGTCAACATACTGATTGATTTTTTTGAAGTTGATTCACCCACCTTAATTAGGTGGTATTTTTTTGGCAAAAAGTAATACTGGACTATACAAGAATCAAAACATGTAACTATAATCACTAGTTAAGCCTAACCCTTTTAATTATATATTATGTTATCACAATCCAACGGATCTTCTAATCAACCTCGCTCTTATTCCAAACCTAACTCCAAACCAACTGCAAGAACTTATTCAAGAACTGATTACAAACCATCAGAATCAAGAGATTCCAAGTCCTATTCCACCAAATCTTACTCTAATTCAAAGTCAAGTTTTGGTTCTAAGTCGGGCTCATATTCCAGATCTAGTTCCAGCTCAACTTCAGCAGTCGGTCGCGGATCATCTGATCAATCTTTTGTAGCTAATAAGCCAAAAAATTACACACCTAAACCAAGTTTTGGTTCCAGTAATCGTTCCAGTGGTAGTTCAAATAGTAGTTCAAATAGTAGTTTTGACTCCAAGCCAAGTTTTGAAAGTAGTAACCGATATGAATCAAATGAATCGCCAAAAACAAGAGATTTTGCACCCAGAGGTGACAAGCCAAGCTCAAGATATGTAGAAAATAAAAGTAGTTCGAAAAGACAACAACCACAAAGAACTGTACAAAGAGGTGGATCAAGAAACTCAAATGGAGAATCTCATCTACTTGAAGTTCGCCCAGAAAGACAATCTCAAAAACAAAAATACATGGAAGTTGATTACAATATTCTAGTCAAAAAAGCTCAACCACAAACCATTGAAGATTACAAACCTTCCAAAACTTTCGTGGAACATGGTCTAAGTGAGGACATTATTCACCAACTTAATCTCAAAGGTTACACTCAACCAACAGCTATTCAAGATCAAGCCATTCCACATATTATGGAGAGTAAGGATATTATCGGAATTGCCAACACTGGAACAGGCAAAACTGCAGCTTTTCTTTTACCACTGATTCACCAAGCTTACGCTAATCCGACCAAGTGTGTCTTGGTACTGGCTCCAACTCGTGAACTGGTTACCCAAATTCTGAAGGAGCTAAAATCTTACACTTATGGCAACCGAATTAGCTCCACAACGGTAATTGGTGGTGAAAGTATGTCTAATCAAATTGCTAATTTGAAGAAACCCAAAAACTTCATTATTGCTACCACTGGTAGAGGTTTGGACTTAATTGACCAAGGTGCCTTAAAAATTAAGGAAGTTGATACAATCGTTCTTGATGAAATGGATCAAATGCTCGACATGGGATTCGTACGTGATATTCGCAAAATTTTGTCACTGGCAACTAACAACAAACATTTGCTTTTTTTCTCGGCAACTTCAACCAAAGAAGTCGAAACAATCGCCCTAGAAATGCTAAATAATCCAGTTAGAGTATCAGTATCCAAAGGTAAAGCCACCGACAATGTCAATCAAGATGTGGTCGAAATTGCTGAAGGTGAAAACAAATTTGAAAAGCTAGTTGAAATTCTATCTCGTAAAGAAGTAGAAAAAGCAATTGTTTTTGAAAACACCAAGCACGGTTCTGCCAAAATCGAAAAAGAACTTATCAAAAGAGGTTTCAAAGCTCTGGCAATTCACGGTAACAAGACTCAAAGTCAAAGAACCAAAGCCCTAGACGCACTCAAATCTAACCAAATTGATATTCTAATTGCAACCAATGTAGCAGCTAGAGGTCTGGATATTCCATTAGTTTCTCACGTTATCAACTACTCATTACCAGCTTCCAAAGAAGATTATGTACACAGAATAGGTCGTACAGGTCGAGCTGGAGAAGTCGGTCAAGCCTACACTTTCATAACCCATGAACAAAAAAATCCACCAGCACGAGATCCCAAAGCTAAAACCAACAAAAAAGCCAAAATCCGCGACGGCTTAAGGTAATATAATCATAGTTGAATTAAGGTTAAAAATTAGCCAAAAACTATGTTGGAATCAAACTAAAAATTACTTTACTAAACTTATTAAAATCCAAATTTTTAATGTTGTGAATGATATTGGCAACTATCTTTAAATTGAATTATTAAAGTTAATATAGTCATTTTTTACCTCAAAATAATGTATTTGACTATTGCGTTTTTTTGTGCATATATTTTTATGTTATGACCACTTATAAAGATCTAAAGAAAGAATCTAGGTGATAAAACAACTCACAAACCTTTTACCAATCAACTAAATTGGTATAGACTTTAAATCATCATGCAAAGTCGATC
>JAYUKQ010000060.1:0-14544 GCA_043764315.1 bacterium
TGCTGGTAAAGATGGTATCTTTGCTAAAGCCACAATCACAGGTAAAGTCTACTTAGATAATAATAATAACGGTTCTCAAGATGGTAGTGAACCAAATGGTAATATTCCAGCTGGCACCACAGTAACTATAACTGATACTAATAATCCTGCTAATACTTACACTGTAACTTTGAACGCTGATGGTACTTACTCTCAACAAGTTGCACCTGGTAGCTACACAGTTGTTGTTAACGCTCCAACTGGATACACTGTAAGTAACTCTACTAATAACGGTGATGGAACAGGATCTAATCCAACAACTATCACAGCTATTGCAGGTGAAACCAAATCAGTAGGTTTGGATGGGTTGTACACTCCTCAAAACGTTGATCTAATCATTACCAAAACCGACAACGGTCAAGAAACAACTCCAAATGGATTAATTCTATACACTTTGAATTACAAAAACTTGGGTCCAATAACTGCCACTGGTGTAATAATTAACGAAATTGTACCTGCTAATACCACCTTTGACCCAAGTAATTCTACAGCTGGTTGGATCTGTCCATTGGGAGGAATTTCAGGAAGTCCATGCTCTTTCAACGTTGGATCATTAGCTCAAAATCAATCAGGTCAAATAACCTTCACAGTTAAAGTCAAAACTAATATTGCAACCACTGTTACTTCAATCAAAAACATGGTTGGTATAACAGACGACGGTACACACGGATTAGACGGAAACCAAGGTAATAATAACGCAGTAGAAACAACTCCAGTTAACTTTAATCTAAGTTCTTCCAGTTCATCTAATAGTAGTTCTTCAAGTTCAAACAATAGTTCATTAAGTAGTTCAAGTAGTTCAATCCAACTAGCTACAATTACAGGTCAAATATATATTGATACTAACAAGAACAACAAGCAAGATACAACTGAACCCAGTGGTGGTTTACCTGCTGGTGTAACTGTGACTATTACAGATATTAATAACCCATCTAATACATATATAGTTAATCTTAATCCAGACGGAACTTATTCTCAAAATGTTCCAACAGGTACATATGCTGTAGTAGTGAGTAGTCCAAATGGATACACAATCAACACTTCAACAGAGAATGGAGTTGGCATAGGTTTTAATCCAACTATAATTGTAATTGCTATTGGTGAAACCAAATCAGCTGGTAAAGACGGTTTGTACAACGATGGTAGCTCATCATCTAGTTCAAGCAGTCTAAGCTCTAACTTAAGTTCATCTAGCGTTTCAAATAGTAGTTCGTCTATCAATCCTACTAGTTCTAGTAACTCCAGTAATTCTAGTATTCTAAGCAGTGCTTCAAGTGTAAATTCTGATTCAGCTTCAAGTTCAAACAATAGTTCATTAAGTAGTTCTAGTATTAATTCGTCTATCAATTCTACTAGTTCAACTCCTTTAAGTTCCACATCAACCCAAAATTCCAGTGTAACCCAAACCTCTCAAAACAGTGTTAATAATTCTCAAAGTAATGTTTCTAGTAATGTTTCGACAACTAGCTCCAACATGTCTTCTGTAGTTAATCCTAGCTCTACCTCAATTAACACAATTAGTTTTGGATCTATGACTAGTTCAAGTTCCTCTAATTCAAACGGTAATTCATTGAGTTCGAGTAGTAATTCCAATTCCAGCCAGCAGGCTAATCTAGATATTAAAATTCTCAAAGTATCTAATCAAGCGACTATTGCTCCAGGTTCTACTATCATCTATGATGTTGAATACTCCAATATTGGTACCAAAGATGCAACTGGTGTAGTTATAAGTGAAATTATCCCAGCCTACACAACCTTTGTACCTAGTCAATCAGATTCACGTTGGAGTTGTCCTTCTAATACTAGTGGTAACCTCTGTACACTTAACATTGGCAATCTCACAATCGGTCAAATTGGCATAGTCAAATTCACAGTAACTGTTAATAGTAACGTTCCAACCAACCAGAATATAACCAACTTTGCAGGTATTGGAGATGACGGCAACAACGGTCAAGATATTAACACTGATAATAATATAACTTCAGTGAGTACACCAGTTCTAGACCCAGCTCAAAGTGCTACAATCACGGGTAAAGTATATATTGATGACAATCAAAATGGTATTCAAGACGCTAACGAACCAAATGGATCTCTTCCAACTGGAACCAAAGTAACCATAACTAGTACCACTAATCCTAACTTAGTATATTATCCACCGATTAATCCTGATGGAACTTACAGCCAAATTCTTCCAGCTGGTAATTACTCAATAGTTGTAACTTCACCAAGTGGTCATACAATAACTTCTTCCATCGAACTAGGAGATGGTACTGGAGCCAATCCAACAGTTGTAACCTTAGCTGTAGGAGACAACAAATCAGCTGGCAAAGACGGACTATACAGAACTAGAATTAGTGATCTCAAAGTTGAAAAAGTAATTCTACAAAAACCAACTTCTCAATACGATTACATAATCTACGCCTTCAAATTCAGTAACCTAGGGATTGATACAGCAACCAACCTAAAACTAATTGATACAATGCCAACTAGTCTGGAATTCTTATCAGCTAATTATGATGGTAATGCAATTGTTCCAAGTATTAGTGGTCAAGACTTGACATTCAATATTCCAACTCTAGCTGTAGGTATCAATAAACAAATTATAGTTACCGCAAAAGTTCTTATTAAAGAAGGTCAAATAATTAATAAAGTTAGAATCACAGCTAATGAATCAGACCCTGTAATTAGCAATAATCAAAGTCAAGTTAATTTTGAATTGATACCTCGATCTAATCCAGTCAGTCAGTTACCAATAGTTGATAACGTTATTAGTTATTCACAAAATACTACTCAAAATTCTAGTAAAGGCTCTAGTCAAAACTCAACAAATAATCCTAGTACAATTCCAGCCTTTGTAGCTGAACCAAAAGTCAAAGTTGAAGTTCAAAACGATCAAGATTACGGTGGTATCAAAGGTTTAATCAAGGACAAACCAGAGTTTGGAGGAGCCAAAGGTCTTTCCACTACTAGAACAGGCGGCAGTGATAATCAAAAAAATATTAGCTTACTGCAATTATTATTACCACTAATTATATTGTTAGTATTAATAAGTCAAACCAAAATAATCAAAAATAAAATTAAATAATCAATCTCCACACTTATCATTTGAAACTCCAAAAAAATATACCCAATCATACTAACAATACTACCAACAATTTACTCAAAAAGTTTTTTGTAAAGTTACAATGTGGAATTGGGTATAAAATCTCAAATTGCATATAATTGCATATATACCATCCTAAATTTATTTTAGGTTTTGGTTGTCTCAACAGTTTATTACTAGCAAATCAAAGATTCAATTAATTTTTTAGTGGAAATGGTTGTATTCTTCGAATCGAGATTAACAAGTACAACCAAAGAATGTTCGTTACGATAATTCCATTTTTTAACAAAATTGATCTAAAATACTTCCAAAACATTAATTAAATATACTTAGTTTATCAAAAACACTATTTAGATTTAAAAACGAATCAAGTGAAGGTTGTACAAGTTCAGATGTTAATCAAAAGTTGAAGGAATGGATGACTACCCGCTTAAGACCAAGAATACCTGTATCAGGAGTTGAACTTGCCAAACAAAAGCATGGTTTTAGTGAGTACGGTGGTTTTTTGATAAAACTTCCAAGTGGTGAAACTACAAAAATAGATCTTGCATCAAAACTGATAGATAGCAAAATTCCAGACACAATAACAATTAACGTTGGTGCAAAGACTTACAATTTAACAAATGTCTATTACAATAATAATTCAGATGGTTCAGATGATCAACGTTTGTATAATTGGTACATTGAATTAGATTCAAGTGAAACCATTGTTGACCCAAAATCGCAAGTTGATAGACACACACAACCTCATTGTGCACCCAAGGCAAATATCAAAGCTGGTACACTGTTAAATATTGGTGAAGGTATACAAATTTATTCAATATTACCAGGTATAGAACAAAGACAATGGCAACCTAATTCACAACAATTATTAGAATCATTAGAAAACATAAGACAAGAAGGTCTTACTTATAAAGATTTTGAAAATAATATTTATAGTCCAGAATTAGTAAAATATCCAACCTACCCAACTTTGACATATGATATATCGGGTTCCAAATTATTGTCACCAGAGACCGTAACCAAATTAGTCAGTGAAGTAAACGCGTTAATAGAATCAAGTGTACTAGGTCTTAGTATAACTCAAAAAGTAGATGTCGGAGATGGTTTCAATTTTAATTTTGAAGTAAAAAATGATCACGAATTAGGCATTGTACAAACTGCCGCCAAATCAGTTTTAAGTAGCTTGAACAAAGATTCAATCAATTTTCAATCTCAATACCCCAACGTTAGAATTAGAATTGGTTTGGCAACTAGTCAAGATTCGGCATTAGCCCAAACCAGAGCTGATCTATTGCAATCTGCTGTCCGTGAAAAAGCCAGTAGTGAGTTGCTTGAGGATGAACCAAAAACCAATCCCATTGCGAGACTAGCAGTGTCTCCAGATATAACATTAGCCCTAAAAAGTAGTGATGTCTCACAATCTGATAATATACCAGTTGGACCCAACAAAGTAACTTCAATCCAAAAAATTAATTACGTAAGCTACTAAAATTCAAAAATACTTATCAACATAGAATTATTCTATAGCATTTTTGATGTCAAAAAAACGATAATACACTAGTTGACTAAAGCCCAAAATTGGGCTAATTTTAATTTTGGTTTTTATCCAAAAATTTTTAAACACAAAATACTATGTGCGGAATTGTAGGCTTTTATGGTCAACCCAAAGACGTTTTAGACACTCTAATGACTGGTCTGTATAGGCTAGAATATAGAGGTTATGACTCAGCAGGTGTTGCCCTACTCTCGAACGATAATACGATTTTTAAAGCGAAGGCTGTCGGTAAAGTTGCGGAATTAGAAAATAAATTAAATAGTCATACTCTACCCCAGTTCAAGGGAATTGGTATTGCTCACACTCGCTGGGCAACTCACGGTGAACCAAATGAAGACAATGCTCATCCACATTTTTCTTTTGATGGCAAAGTGGCTGTAGTTCACAACGGAATCATCGAAAACTACAAACTTCTCAAAACTAATCTCGAAAAAGAAGGTGTCAAATTCATTTCTAGTACAGATACTGAAGTAATAGCTCATTTGGTTGCTAAGAATTACAAAGACAATCTCAAACAAGCGGTACTTGATACATTAGGAATGCTTGAAGGTGCTTTTGCTCTGGCGATAATTCATGCAGATGAACCTAACCGTCTTGTAGGTGCCAAAAAAGGTAGCCCTTTACTACTTGGAATAGCTGATAATGAAGTAGTTCTAGCTTCCGATGTGTCAGCAATTATCAATCGTACTCGTGATGTAATCTATCTTGAAGATGGTGAACTTATTGATATCATAGACGGCAAATTCCGAATTTCTACTTTTGATGATCAAGATATTAACAAAGATATTACTACTGTAGAATGGGATAATGAACAAGCTACCAAGAATGGTCATGAGCATTTTTTGATCAAAGAGATTATGGAACAGGCAAGTTCTATTGTAGAATCAACTAGAGGTCGATTAGATCTTGAAACTGGCAACACTGTTTTTGGCGGGCTACTTGATGTGCGTGAAGTAATCAAAAGAATCAATCGAGTTGTACTACTTGGAATTGGAACTTCATACTATAGCTGCAAACTTGGTGAACTTTATTTTGAAGAGCTTACAGGAATTCCAACCAAAGCCGAGATGACACCAGAATTCAAACTCAAATCTAACGCAATTGATGAGAATACTTGGGTTATTGCTGTCTCTCAAAGTGGTGAAACTTTTGACACTATCGCTGCAGTTCAAGAAGCCAAAAATAAAGGTGCTTTGGTTACTGGAATTATCAACACAGTTGGTTCCACAATAGCTAGAATAACCGATGCTGGAGTCTACAACCATATTGGTCCAGAAGTTTCAGTTGCTTCAACCAAAGCTTTTAGTTCTCAAGCTATAATTCTTTTAATGCACGCTATATACCTTGGTCGGATGAAAAAACTGTCTCCAACTTCAGGCAAAACTCTAATAGCAGCAATTCAGAACTTACCAGAACTAGTTGAAAAAACCTTGCAACAAAATGATAACATAAAGGCATTAGCCAAAAAGTATCACACTAATCCAGATTTTTTCTTCATTGGTACCAAGTATAATTATCCAATTGCTCTTGAAGGTGCTTTGAAATTGAAGGAAATTAGCTGTAATATTCACGCTGAAGGTCTTTCTTCTGGAGAACTAAAACACGGATTTATTGCACTAATTGATGACAAACGCCCTTCTATTGCTATTGCTCCACACGATTCAGTGTATGACAAAATGTGTAGTGGAATTCAACAGATCAAAGCCCGCAAAGGTAGAGTTATTGGAGTTCTAACTAGTGACAACGAAGATATTATCGAAGAGTTGGATGATTATATCGTAGTTCCACAAACTGACGAACATCTACAACCGATTCTAAACAATCTAGTTCTACAAATGTTTGCTTATCACTGTAGTTGCTACAATGGTTTTGACGTCGACAAACCTCGTAACCTAGCCAAATCTGTAACTGTAGAGTAAAAAAATAGGAGTATACCAACTTCACTAATCATAGTTCTAAGTTAACTAAACCCAGACAAGAACAAATAATAACCCCTAAGTAATTAAGGGTTTTTTTAGTTTTTAGTTGGAATTACAATCTGTACCAAACAACCAAATCTAATTGTTAAATCTAGTTTTTTTACTTGGCTAGTTGATAGTCACCGAAAGATTCATATCGCCACCTAAGCATTTTTAGAATATCTTCCAGTTCACACTCTCCACTAGGTTTGGACAACCCGTAAGTTGTGGTAATCTCCGTAGCTCCATTGACAATTCCCGACCAAGTGTTTGCCATAGCCAAGCCCAAATGTGAGTGACATTGAATTACAAGAGTAGCGGGATCAAGGGTGGACATTTTTTGCTTGATGTATCTAACCAAAGCTGCGAATTGATCTGGAGTTGCATATTTTTGATCATCACTAAGAGCTACAGCATCCGAGCCAGATTGAATAGCTTTTTGAATCATCAACCACAGAGAATCTATATCACCTTCAAGATATTCAGCCACCGAAAACAAAACTTTAACCTTGTGTTCCCTACCTAATTGAACTAGTGACTCAATTTTATTTAGAGTCAATTCTAGATTTTGATCTAACTTTTGTATGTGAATTTGAATACGTGGATACTTAGCGAATTTTAGGGTTTTACAAGCCAAAACAACCTCATCTTTATCCAAACCTACGATAACTGACAATTCAGACTGGCAGATTTTACTTATTTCTTTAACTAGATTCATATCAGAACAGTTTTTGATTCTACCCAAATCAATTGTTCTCACTCCTAGATTATCTAATTTCAAAGCCAATTTGATTTTTTCTGATAAAGAAAGTGTTGATTCTAGATCTTGCAACAAGTGCAAAGTATTATCTAGGATTTGGATTTTAGTCATAAACAAAAGAATTTTACTTAAGATTGATTGGAGATAAGTTTTGCTAAACTAAATTGACTAAAATTGACTAAAAGTTGTACAAAATAACTAATTTTACCAAATTTTGAGGAAACAAAAACCCGCAAAAAATGCAGGTGTGAATCGTTGGCTAAAAAGGCATTTGTACATTGATGTTGCTAATATCAATTTCAGGCAAATCTTGCATCGGCTTTGGTTTGGGTTTTGGTGAATCTGAAAAAGAGTCAGCTGGTTGCATGGCAGAGATTTTTTCGGCTTCAGCTTTGGTTGTCAAAAGTTCAATTTCTGAAACGGTGACTTTGACTGAATAAGCTTTGGTACCATCTGGCTTATCCCAAGATTCGTTTTTTAGTCGACCAACAACCATTACCTTATGACCTTTTTTGACGTACTTTTCGAATATTTCGGCTTGCTTATCGAAGGCTGAAAAGTTAAAATACTGAACTTGCTCTTGTCCATTTTTGTCTTTACCATCGTTAATAGCTAAAGAAAAAGAAGCGGTTTTGAGTCCTGATTGGGTTGATCTAATTTCTGGGTCTTTGGTTAGGTTACCAATAAACATTACTTTATTCATAAAAATTGAATTTGTTTAAAATAAAAATTACTAATAAATAGATTGAAACCAATTAATTAATACATTCTTGACTTACAAATACGTAAAAACTTGGCTTCTCATCTAATTGATCTAACAATTATTAATTGATCGAATCTATTACACTAATAACTATTTGTCTGACAAATTCTTGTCAATAGCGATCACAGTAGGTTCTGATTTGAATTGAATTTCTGGTTTTTTTTCGTTTACAATTAATTTATTTTTGGAAAATTGGCAAAATATAAAATGTAGAATTGCACTTAGAACTTCAGTAGTTAACCAAAAAATTCCTAAAAAAACTAACATTTTGGACCAATCCAAAAAAATTATACTCTCTGACTTAGCAGAAATATAAATGCTAAAAAAAACTAACGTGAGGATTAAAGATAATAATCTAGAAACAACTTCTTCAAAACCGGAGTAAAATGATCTGGACATATTCCGTCTAATTAAAATAAGATTTGAGTTTGTTGGCAAGTCAAAATAAAAGTCTACCAATTGACAAAAAGATAAGGCTAAAACAATCTTTACTGATTTGATCATGGTTTGATCCAACTAAAAAAACTTTTTAATAACTAAATTATGGCATGGTACAATAAGTATAGACCCCAAAACTTTGAAGATGTAATTGGTCAGCAACTGGTCAAGTCAGTTCTACAAAATTCTATTACTCAAAACAAAATCAAACACGGTTACCTTCTATCTGGACCCAAAGGAACTGGAAAAACTACCCTCGCAAGAATTTTTGCTAATCAGTTGAATCAACTTGGAACCAATCCAGAAGCTAGAATAGATATTATAGAATTAGATGCAGCTTCCAACACTGGAGTCGATAACATTCGCCAGTTAATTGATTCAGCCCAAACTCCTCCTTTCGCTGGTAAATACAAAGTATATATTATCGATGAGGTTCATATGTTATCCAAATCAGCTATGAACGCACTACTTAAAATACTAGAAGAGCCGCCGTCTTATTTGATTTTTTTGTTAGCTACGACCAACCCAGAAAAGCTTCTACCAACTGTTTTATCACGTTTAACCAAACTTAGTCTAACCAGCCATAGCGAAGTTGATATTGTCAGTAGATTACAATTCATTGCCAAAGAAGAAAACGTACTAATCGATTCAGAATCATTACAGCTAATTGCCAAGAGAGCCAATGGTGGTCAACGTGACGCAATCAACCTACTAGAAACACTGTATAGTTATAACTTAACTAGTTACACTCTGACTGAAACAACCAAATTATTAGGACTTCTACCAATTCATACTCTAGAACAAATCTCTGTCGATCTAATTAATCAAAGTACATCACTTGGTAAACAACTTACAGTAATCCAACAAACTGGAATTGATGGTGAGTCATTTTTGGGTCAATGGTTAGAATATTTGCTAAGTCAAAGCTTTGAAGGACAATCGCAACTAGACTCACTAATCATACCAATTGCTGAAATCCTGAACCTTAGACTACCTATTAATACAGTTGTTGCCAGTTTGGCACTTGTTCAAGCCAAGTTTAGACAAATTAACGGGACTCAACCATCAGTTCAAATCAAACCAGTAACCGAAAAAAAAACTAAACTTATAGTAAGTAATCTAGATGCACAAAACAAAACAAGATCTGAAACTCAAATTACACCAATTCCAGACAGTTTTTTGACTAATAACCAGATAAACACAGAATATGAAGAACAAAATGATTTTGAAAACCTAAATTTTGATGAACCACAAAATAACTTGGGAGATTTGGGAGATTTGGTTGCCTCTTTGGAAGATTTTGACACTGAAGAAACAAAGTATAAAGCTCAAGAAACTAAAGTTTTTACAATGACAGAATTACCACAAAAGTTGCCAAAAATAGAAATTAACAAACCTAATTTGGTTGAAGTTAAAATTGAAAAAAAAGCTGAAATTAATGAACAGATTAATGAGCAGACTAGAATCACCGAACCAAAAAATCAAAATCAAAATTTTGATCAAATTAACTCCAAATTAATTACAATTTCCACAGAATTAATCAAATCAGTTAGCTCGCAACCTAATTGTCCCTCTATTCTCAAAATGATTTCCCCAGATTTGCAATTTGAATCACAAAAAGAGAACAACATATTCATATCAATTTCAAGTCCAATGTTTTTGGCACAATTAAAACAATCTAAAAATCAAGAATTCCTAATTGCATTTTTGAGAAATAGTATAAATCAAAAAATTACTTTAGAAATCACAAAAAGAGAATCTAGTAACAAACCAAAACTACCAATTCATCAACACGATGAACCAAAAGCAATAGACAATGGACAAAACAAAAAAAGTGATATACAATCCGATCAAGCCTTATCAAAAAGGTCGGAACATAGCATTAACTCGGAATCACTCTCAACAGGAAAATTGTTTTATTCAGTTTATAAAGCATTACCTGAAGACACAGTTGGTGATATATCTCAAGTTCCAATTTGGACTCAATTACTTGATTCAGCTCCAGCCAAACAACTTATATCAAACCACAACTCCAGTCAAAATAGAGATGATCACTTAGAAGAAATGTTCGATTTTGAATAAACTTTAATTTTAATTTACTTTACATATTTTAGATTTTTATCTATTTTCCTTTTATGACTTTATTTACTAATTTACTCTCACGCTTCAAAGCTGGTCCAGACTTACCAAGTCAAGAATTAATTTGTAACGGACCTTGTGGTCTACGTGACTTTAAGATTACAAGCAGTGAAGACATTGCCAGAGCAATAATCAAAATTGCAAGTTTGATGGTTTATATAGCTGTACCGATTGCTGTTATTATGCTTATATGGACAGGATTTTTAGTACTCATAGGACAAATCAAAAATCCACTTACAGCCTTTCTTAATATCTTTATCGGACTTGGTGTGATAGTTATTTCATTCTACTTAACAGACGGATTTGCTAATATAATCAAAGATACACCGGCTCTCCTTAGTTCATTATTTGCCAAATAATTCTTATTCAAAGATTTAGTCAAAAAACATTACCCTCTTTTGAAGGGTGTTTTTGTTGATTTCAAAAAGGTAAAATTGCTCTTATTATTTCCAAAATCATTTTCAAGATAGTTTTTATAATGGTAATTATTTTTTTCATAATACGATATTTTATATTTTGGATAATCGAGGCTTGAGGTTGATGAAGGCATAACCAGAACCAACTAGCAAAATTCCCATTATGATAATCGATACTGGCCAACCAACAACTCCAACAAAGTAGCGTGAAGTAATATAACTAAAATACACAACTAATCCAATCATGGTAGCAATAAGAATCGATAATTTGTTAGTTAAAGTTGACAAATAAATACATAAAAATACAATCAATCCAAAGATTATTTCCAAGATTGAATTACCTTGTAACCACCAAAAAATATAACTCAAAAAGAATCCAGTCTCAAAAAAGCCAGCCACAGAAACAAAAGCTTTTTTGGATGAATCCTTGTTCATTAAATACAAAATAATAGATATTACCAAACTATATATAAGTGCAAAAACCACAAAAAACTTACTTTCATACAAAGTTGCTGGTGGAATACCAAAAATATTAATACAATAAAAAATTAAGTTCCAATAACTAAAAGCTCCAATAAGCCAACTTACAAATGAAAAAAACTTAGATTTGAGTAAAATATCTGCCGCCAAATATAGTGCAAAAAGTGCAAAACCAGTAATAGTGTTAGATAAAAGTATTGAATTTAATGGTGGATTACTTGGCAAAATAAACTCGTAAACCAAAATTGCACTTCCAAAAATTAACAAAAATGGTGAAATTATATGCAGTGCCAAACCAGTGTATTTTTTGACTAACATCAAAGCCGAGCCAAGAGCAAATGTAATAAGTCCAATTCCAAGAGTAACTGCCAGCTTGCTAAGACTGCTAAACCCATTCCAATAAATAGAAACCAAGCTAGTAATTCCAATGAAGATTATTACACCGCCAACTATACTTATCAAGTTACCAAAATCCAGTTTTTTGGGTTGAATTGCAGTTTGAACATTCTTAGCTCTAAGTAGTGACACAATCTCATCTTGACTAATTATTTTGGTTTCTAGACCTACTTGAATCTGGTTCAAAATATCTTGTTTGGTCATATTTAATTTTTCTTTACCCAATAAATATTCCTAGCCTGTTGACTATTGTAACCTACACTGTAACTCATATTATCTGAGTTCAAATACACTGAAGTTTCTAAGTTTAGCATTTTTGATTGCCAAGATTTTTTGATAGTTAATGAATTACTACAACCAGAAGAATAACCACCATACACAGGGAACAAACCTCGATTGTAATTGCAACCATCACTACTGAAGATTTCACCGTTATCGTTTTGCTTCTCGGGAATTAAAGTAAGTTTTTGAGCCGTAGGAAGGTCTATTTCTTTGCTAATGTTCTTGTCAGCTTGATACAGATAAATCTTTGGCTTGGTGTTAATAGAATCTTGTGGTGCTATAAAATTAGGATTACTAAACATTTTGTCACAATCGCCAATTGACGTATATACTTGTGAATAATTATTGACACTTGTATTGGACGAATAGTTAACACTACTACCAGCAGAAGAATTTGATTGACTCCTCTTACAACTTTCAACTTGCATTTTCATATTGGTATAAAAAGGAGATTCCATTTCTTGAATTTTGTTATCTTTGATTGTAATTACTGATGGATTACCTGAAGAATAAGCCATTTGACTTTGAAAGTAAACAAAATCGTTAAAAGGTGTAAAATTAGAAAAAAGACTCAAACTAGCAAAAATTATTACCAAAGATAAAATAGGAAAACCAACTAAAAAGACTATAGTTAGAGTTTTGGACGACATGGTTGAAGATAATACGTTTTAAAAAATTATTCTAATAGCTTTATAGTCGTTTTTAGGTCAAACATTGTCAATAACTGTGTTTAGCTACAAATCAATCAAATTTACCAAATTTTTGAAACGTATATATAACTAGCCTTAACGTTAATAAACCTTTTTAGTGGATTACTTTTGATTGCAAGTACCTATTCTAAGGGGTCAAACTAGAAGAGTTTGGGGAGTTTGTTAAATGTCGCACTTATGTTAGGGTTAGCTATATTTGAATAGTGGGATATTCCGCTTGTCGAGTCGCAATTTGAGTTTTTTGTGGCTTCGCTCTTTTAACTCAAGATTAAAAGCAGAGGATTAATTTTTGGGTTGCAAAAGTTAGTAAAGATTGAAGTGTAACCCACATTAAGATCCGAAAGTAAATACGTTAAGTCGAATACCTTTTGGAACGATTAATTCTAATTCGCCGTCTTTTTGAAATTCTGGAGCGTTCACAATTTTATATAATCCATAATCTTTGATCGCAATTGTACCAATCGAAATGGAATTAGAACTGTAATTAGAAATTACATCTTGACCAAAGTATTTGGTATCAATCTTGATTTGTTTGTTTGGAGTAGTTGACTCCTCTTCCAATTTGCCCATAACCAAATAAACTTGTTTTGAATTAAATTTTAGTTTTAGTTTGCTTGTTTCACTTTCAGATATAATATTGTCATTTTGAATAGTCCAGTCTCCAGACAATGACCAACTGTTCGGATTAAGGTTGGATTTTTGTGAATAATTAATTACTTTGTTGTAGCCTTGATTGTCGATTAATTCAGACCTATTAGCGAATTGATCTTGCCTAGCAAAACCCAAATAAGTCTCTGGAGTTTGACCACTAATAGCATTAGAAATTTGCCCAACTGAACCTTGTACAGTGTTGATACTATCTACATTTTTACCATTTTCTTTGAGTAAAGTTCTAATTGCTTCTTCCGTTTTGTCATACTCACCTTCACCCAAATGAATTCTTCGAACATTACCATCTTTATCAATCAGATATTCTCCTGGCCAAGCAGTGTTACCAAAAGCATTCCAAGTTTTGAAATCATTATCGAGACCTACTGGATATTTGATTCCACGTTCAGTAACAGCTTTTTGAACATTTTCAACTTTTTTTTCGAAGCCAAATTCTGGAGCGTGAATACCAATTATTTCAAAACCTTGATTTTTGTAAGTATCATACCATTTGGTCAAATACGGTGTAGTTCGAATACAATTGATGCAACTATAAGTCCAAAAATCAACTAAGACAACTTTGCCTTTAAGAGTCTCTTTGGTTTCACCATTGGAATTAATCCAACTCTGTATTCCCAAAAATTCAGGCGATTGCTTTATGTTGGTAACGTTAAAAATATCTTTAGTGTCTTTGATTTGAGTGTTGTTGAGAGTTTTGGCAATCAAGCCTTGTTCAAATTGTGAAATGTTAAAATTAGTTTTGGTAGCAACAAATACTTGTAAAGTCTTATCAAAACTAGTAATTATGGAAATTCCAACTATTACAAAAATAATTCCAAGTCCACGTTTGAACC
>JAYUKQ010000061.1:0-1206 GCA_043764315.1 bacterium
TTCTTGGACATTAACTTTTTTTGGCTTTCTAGTGAGCAGATTGTGGCTAATAACGACATATTGATATAATAAAGAGTTAAGAACAGATGTTGGTCAAACTAGAGTAATTCAAAATTAAGAATGCAGAATTAAGAATTATGATCCAAATATCATTTTAGCTGTCATCCTGAACATCGACTTTGGGATCTAGAAAAACCAAAATCAGCCAAAAAGAAAAACCCTTGTTGGGGTTAATTCAGTATTTTATATTGTAGTAGATCCGCTAGTTTCTTTGATCATTTCTATTTTCAATTCTTCTCTCATTTGTTGGATATCTTGGAATTCTTTGCTACCAGGAACACCAAACCATTGACAGACAGCTCCAGTATTTGAAAGACCTTCAAATCTAACAGTTTTTGGGTTTGATTGAGATAAACCAACATCTTTACCAGTCATCACATCAATTTTTACACCTTTTTCTTTTTTTTCAATACTACCAGTTGCTAATATTTTTCTGTTTTCTAGTTTATACTTTCCTTCACCGCCACAGTTAGTTAGACCAATAGCTCCACCTTTAAAACTTGCAACATCAGTCAGATCACTAGGTAGAAAACTAATTACACCTACAAACTTATCAGGTTGTATTGCAGTTGAGGTTTGTTCCACTCCAGGTGTTTCAAAAAATGATCTAAATACAGGTTCATTATTTTGGGTATTTGCCCCTCCTAGTCGATCTTTACCGTCATTAGTTCTACCAAACCAAGTTTTATTATTTTGTCCAAATTGTAAATTAAATACCTTACCATCAACAACTATTTTTAATTTATCTTTACCATCTTTTAAAGCTTGTTGAATTTCTTTTTCATAATCAGGTACACAACTTGTCTCTTGTCTTACTTGACCTTCTGGACAACTAGCTAGACTTTTTTCACCAGCATTTACGATTGTCGGAGCTCTATTCACACAACCACTTAAAGCTAAAATTGTTGCCGCTGTAGGAATACTGATCCATGGATTTGTTAATCTCATATACAAAAAAAAATAATTAAAAAATAAAAATATTCTCTTGACTTTGGCATATTAAGCCTACTTGGTCAAGTCATTTTACCACAACTACTTTTACTGGTACACTGTAACTTATATGTCGGAATTTGGATTATTTGGTTTGTCGCACTTATTAGTTCTTGAATTGTTAGTTATTGGTTCATTTCTGATTTTCACATTGCT
>JAYUKQ010000062.1:0-1186 GCA_043764315.1 bacterium
TGACAGCAATACCAAACTACTCAAGATGAAAAATACTAATTATTGTCTCGATAGCTGGAATCCAACTAACGGTAGTAACGTCTATATGTGGCAATGTAATTCGAATGATCCAGCTCAAAAATGGGAAGCAATCTATCTTGGAAGATAAAATAAAAATTGTACAAATTAGCCTCTAACAAGAGGTTTTTGTAATATCCAAAAAGTGTTGACATTTGTGTGTGTGTGTGATAAGGTTGACCTAGCAATTTTTTATTTTTGCTTTATTAACAAAACTTATTAAGATGATTACACAATTCACAGCTCAACAAAAAAAATGTTATAAGGGAAAAGTTTTTGATACTATTGCAGCATTAACATTCACACTTAATGGTTGTCTTCCAAAAGAGACTCCACCTCAACAAAGATTAAATGAAGGTTTGGAAAGAGCTAAAAAAGAAATACTTACATTTAACAAAGGAGTATCAGTACCTAGAGATACCGAAAGATTACGTGATGTTTTGTCAAATCTTAATGATGGAGTTAACGGTAGAATCAAGAGAGGAGAAAATGCTGGAAATCTTGTTGGAGCTTTGGCTGATCTTAAAAAATTACAAGCAAGTCAAACAATTTTTTTGGGAGAATTATGTAAACAAAAAATCCCAGTGGGGGATAAAGATAAACTTTGCTTTCCAAGCACTACCAATGGTTTGACCGTAGGAGAATTACCAAATATTACGTTAGGCATTAGTATAGAACGATTAGAATCTTCAATCAAAGTTCAAGAGGCAAAGTTAGCTAAAGAAGCAGCCGTAGAAAAAGTTTTTGGAAAGTAAAAGCGAAATAAATTCAAGACAATAGTATAAAATCTTAACCCACTTAACTTAGTGGGATTTTTTTTGGACGAATTGGTAAAAGCAAAATTCTAAGTGAAAGACGACTATAAAGATTAATAACAAACCAGCAATATGCCACGGTTCAGCTGGCAAAAAACTCATTTGTCCGCCGCTAGCTCGCTTCTCGAGATACATATAGTTCGATTGAAAAATTGAATTTAGGAATTTGATCAAAGGCAAAGTCAATACCAAAAATCCAAAAGTAATCCAAATATCTCGGTAATTAATCTTTGACTTAAAAGTTCTAAGAATATAGACGCAGCCCCAAACAATCAACAAATGACTCCAAAAAAACTCAATGAATCTGAAACTTG
>JAYUKQ010000063.1:0-14305 GCA_043764315.1 bacterium
CACGTTAACTCTGGAAGTGTTGGTGTCAATTCCGCAGATTTTGCCTTGCATTTCTTTGAACGGTCCGTCAATGACTCTGACTAGATCACCAATATTGTAATCAGCAATTGTACTAGCTGCCAAGTTTTCGTTCTCTTCGGCAAGTCTAATTTTCATCTTTTCGACGTAACCATCTTCCAAGGCAACTGCAAAATCACCAGTTCCAGTAATTCTACTAATGTATTGAGTATTTTGAATCATGTAGCCAATATCTTTGTCTAGGACGCAGTTAATGTAGATATAACCAGGAAAAAGTTTTTTGAGTTTTTCGACACGCTCGCCTTTGGAGTTGAGTTTGTAGACTTTTTGAGTTGGGACAAAAATTTCGGGAATTTTATCTTGAATTCCTAGGTTTTGGATTTTGAGGTCGAGATTCTTGCGGACAGCATCTTCAAAGCCAACATAGACTTGGAGAACGTACCACTTGAGTTCGGTGTTGTTGATAAAAAATCCTTGTACGTCAAACATAATATTAATTTTGAATAAAAAAAATAGACCCGAAGGCTTACTTTATTATGGTGTTGTAGAATGTTATTTTGGTCAAATTTGTTGTCAGGGTACATTTTGCTTTGTTTATGCTTTGCTCAAGATAACAGCTTTATTAATTCAAAAATTTATTCAATTCTTTTTCGCTAAATTTGTTTTTGATTTGTTCCAAGGTTTTGACTTCTTGTGTATCAGTTTCACCCAGATAAATAGATCCAGTTGATAGGTAGCCTGTTTTTATTCCATGTAGATTGAGCATTCTACCAAGTTGCATTGTAGTTGTAGTTTTACCTTTGGTACCAGTGATTCCAACCAAAATCATTTTGGAGGCTGGACGACCGTAGGCTAGGGAAGCTAGGTAACCTTTAGCTCCGTGAAAGATTGGTGCTAAGTTATAAATTATTTTGTCACCTAGAAGTTTTTTGATAAATGATTTCATATTATTTGTAGATCTAAATTTTAAAAGTGTTATTTTATGACTAAACTATTAACTACGTATACGAACTATAAAGTACATTTGACTTTTTATATCCCAAAATCAAGTTTAGAATGACATGTTGGAGTTAAGAATGACAGCTATTTGGTTTTTACTAATTAACCCATTTTGGTGAGTGCAGCAACTCGCTCTTCGATCTGTGGATGTGTAGAAAACCACGATTGCATTTTTTCTCCCCAATTCTTTTTTGGTTCCGAGATATAGAAATGGTTAGTCGATGTAGAATAATGTTCACTTGGAGTTGGATCATTGTGTAGTTTTTCAAGGGCATCAATCAGACCTTTGGGGTACCTTGTCAAAGTTACAGCTGTAGCATCAGCTAGGAACTCTCTTTCTCTACTTACTGCCATGCTGATTAATCCTGACAAGATAGGTGCTAACATAAGTACAACTGCATACGCCACTAGTAGAATTGGATTGATCGAATTACCTTCTTCATCTTTATTATTCCCCCACATAAGTGACCTAATTCCCATATCTGATATGAATCCAATAACACTTGTTAGAACCATTGTAACAGTCATAATTAGGATATCTCGATTCTTAATGTGTGATAATTCATGAGCCACAACTCCTTCTAATTCATTTTTATTCAACAGGTTCAAAAGACCTTGATTAAGACAAATACTAGCATTGTCGGGATTGCGACCACAAGCAAAAGCATTAGGTGAAGGATCGTCAGAGATATGAATTTTGGGAACTGGGATTCCAGCAATTTTGGACAAATTTTGAACCATTTCAAAAATCTTTGGAGCTTCTTTGTATTCAATTAACCTTGCACCTGCAGACGATAAAGCCATTTTATCTCCCCAAAAATACGCTACCAAACACTGCCCGATAGAAACCAAAAAACCAATCACAGCTATAGTGTAATTGCCAGTTGTATAAGCTAACCCATAACATAAACCAGATACTAGCCCTACGAAAACAAACATTAAAGCATATGTTTTTTGGATGTTGTTAGATTGTTGAGTGTAGACTGAAGCCATATATTATATATAACCCAGATATTCAAAAAATGTAAAGAGTTTTGAGTTATTTTTGAGTTATTTTTGAGTTTAATTTTACAATTTAGGATTTAGCTTTTATATTTAGTTCTATGTCATTTCTTAATCTTTGTAAGAACTGTGGATTAGATCAATTGTTAAGTGTCAATAATATTATCAAATAATATGGAATTAGTAACCAAAAGAAAACAAATAGTCACTTCGCTAAGGGAGGTTTTTGATCCTGAATTACCAGTTAATATTTGGGATCTTGGATTAATTTATGGTGTTAACTTGAGCTTAGTAGAAGATAATTGGCAGGCGACGATTGTAATGACTTTTACTTCACCTAATTGTCCTAGTACCGAGCAGATTATTGGTGATATCAAATCCAAACTCAAAACACAAAATCAAATTGAGGATTGTAAAATAGAAATTGTTTGGGATCCACCTTGGAGTTCTAATAATTTGGATGAAGCTATGCAGTTAGAATTAGGTTTGTTTTAGTTCTACACGACCACACTTTAACCCCAGTCAACTTCTTTGCCAGCTCTAGCAAGGGGCAACTTTAAACCTAAATTTTTAAGTCAAGGACTAACTTAGGATTATACAACCCGCTAACCAACTTGGTAGAATCAGCTCGCCTAGATGCACAAATTCTAATTTTGTGTCTTTGAAAAGTTGTATTTCCTTATTTGACCAACCACCTTCAGGTCCAACCAAAACAGATTTTTGATCTTTAGTAATAGCTTTTTTTGCAACTTCAAATTGTACAGTTGCCATATTTTTGCACTCTAATACCAAAGGTTTTTTTTGTTCTAAAACTTTATTCAACTCTTGTTTATTCTTAATAACTTCAAATTTGGGCTTGTAACAAGATTGTGATTGTTCACAGCTACGAGTTAGGATTCCGTTTAGTCTGTCCCAGTTGATTGTGTATTCTACTGATCGATCCGACCAAAAAAGATAGCAGGTTTTGACTTTGACTAATGGTAGTGTTTCTACTAATTTTTCGAGATAGACTTTGTCTGGAATAGCTTGGAATAGAGTTTTATTAAGGTAATCAAATTCTTCTTTTTGCTCGATTATTTCAAACTCGATACTTTTAGTTTTTTTATCAATATAAGTTACTTTGATTGTCGCTTGATTTCCTTTGAGATCAGTGACTTGGCAACTTGAGTCTACTTGCACTCGCATACTTATGAGATGAGCTGAATCTGGGAAATGTACCTTATTTTGCTTTAGGTTTGGGATATAAAAGTACATAATCTTGGAGTTTTTAGTTCCTGAATCTAGTTCAGAATGACAGGTTTGGAGTTCAGGATTGTGTATGTCAACTTATTCGATGACAGCTTGGAGTTCAGGGTGACAGTTGGCTTTGTTTGAGATGGTAATTGTTAGAAATACTCCTTGTTAAGGGGTTAGACGAAGTCTGGGGGTTACTTCTTAATCTTCTTAGCCAAATTGACCATTGTATTAATAACTTTGAACTTAAAAGGTTTGACTGGTAGATCAATCGGACCCAAAAAATGTCTAAAATCAGCTTTGTATTGTTCTTTGAATCGACCATAACCAGTATTTGGTTCCCAGCCTCCAAGATCGTAATAATCAATTTTGAGACATTTTGCCAAGTATATTGCCGCCAAATGCATTAGATATTGACCGTAATGTTTGAAAGAATATTCTTCGTTACCACCGTAAAGATAAACCAAACTATTATGCCACTGGTAACCAAGCCAAGCTGACTGTGGATTATTCTCCAGATCGTACATGACAATCAAGTGAGTTTGTGGCTTGTCAAAAAGAGTTTTAACATATTCTTTGGAGTGAATCTTGAAGTTCTGTCTATCTTTGGTGGAATTGTATACTTGCCAAAAAGCCTCAAAATTGTCTTCAGTTTTTTTCATGCTAATTATCCAATTAAGGTTAATAACTTTTTTGGTATAACGGCGAATGTTGGTGTTGGTTGATTCCCAAAAAATCTTTGATTCTTCAAAAAACTTTTTTAGGTTACTTACTGGAAATGGAGTATTAAACAAATTACTTTCAGATTCTACCAACTTATCACTATTCTCCAAATTAAGGATGTTTTGATAATTTTGACTTGGAATAACTCTAAGATCAGCTACAAAGGTATCTAGGTATTGAATTTTTTTGCTTGAAATTCGACATTTGTTGTCTAGTTTATTTTGGCAAAATTGGAGTAAAGATGAGTTATCCCAAATAGATAATCTGTTAGTTAATCCATCGTTAAGGTCGAATTTGATAAAAGTAATTCCTTGTTTTTTGGCTTCTGACCAAGTTTGATTGAGGTGTTTGAGTATCAAAAATTCTAGTTCCTCACCTGATATTTGATCCCAGCAATTTAGTTTTGGGTTTTCAGAATAATCGTTGGTGTAACTCAAAGTGCCAGTTTTTGGCATATACCAAAATTTTTCACCGAGTTGCCAAGGAAATTCATAGACAATCGATCGAAGTTCAAATTCACCATGATTAGTGGTTAGCCAGTGGTAGTTGTGATTAATAGGATTGACTTCAAGCCAAAATTTGGCCCAATCTTCAGTTTGCAAAAAATGTGGTGAATGGTTAATAGCGAGCATGATATTGTCAGAGTCTAACCGCAAAGCCTTTTGTTTGTCAATAAAAAATTAATCTTCGTAATGACCAAGAATTGATACGACTAGAATAATAATCTCAACCTTTTAATTCTTTCAACAAATTACTTGATTTACTAGCCGTCAACAAATCTGGTTTATTCACAAAATCATCTATAACTTTTTTTCAATCGTATCAGGCTCTCTGGTGAACAAATTATTATTTTGTTTATAAAAACCACCAACAGCCATTTTGACCAAATCTGTGTCTTTGAGTAACGGGAAAGTATTTCGCATTTTGGACAAGATAAAATCAAAATTCTCATCAATAGTTATTGTTAAACGATTATTAGTTAGTGTAGACATGACACAATTATTCACTTTTTTACAGTATATGTCAATTAGTACAAAATAAAAACTTTTTGCTATTACTACAAAACAATAATTCTCGATCTAGCACCAAAACATCAATAATCAACTGAATCGTAGCCAATTTGCCAGCTACTTTTTTTTGTGTTATAATTATTTCAAAGTGTTTGAACCACTGACTCAATTATCAATTTTTTTAATCAACTATGACAACATCACTATTCAAACCAAATCTATTCTATCACACTGCTGCAGAATCCGCTACAGATCCAAAAACAGGTGAAACAGAACCAGTAATGTCAACAGCAGAAGCTAAAGCCAAACTTGATTCCCTGAGGGCGAAGACTGAAGCAGTAACAATCTACAATCCAGATGCGGAAGAAAAATTACTTAACGCTAAACAAGCTCGTGAAAGACTAGCTTTATTAAAAACTCAATCGCCAAAAAATTTCTTTACCAAAGCTTGGAGCTATGTTACAGGTAAAAAGAATAAACATGATCAAAGTGTTCTGGAAGCCAATCAAGCTGTCGGCTCTGCTGAATTACAATTAAAACAATCGGTAGAAAAAGTCGGCGACGAAGGTTATCAAAAATCAGTTGCAGAAGCCAAAGCCAAACTTGTAGAACCAGTTAAAGGTGCATTTGAAAATGATGACGAATTTGCAATAAGATCATCTATATACAAAGCAAATATTGAACAATACAAAATAGATTATGAAAAAATTGTTGCAGGTGTAACTTACGAAAAACCAACAGCAAGTTCTATCGCGCAAAAAGAAAGAATATCTTCTTTGAGACAAGAATTAGCAAATTCAAAGACAACTTTTAAAGATGGCGTGGAAGTTGCACCAACAGAAGCCGAGTTGAGTAGACATGTTAATGCAGAGTTACTTCAACAGGATCCTCTAAAGAGAGCAGAGAGAATTGACCAATTATATAATACTAGATTAATAAATGCCAAAAATACGTTTGATACTGAAACATATCGAATCCAAAATGAGTTTAAAACCAAACTAGACGATTTAGAGGATCAAGGTTCTTCCGACGCAGAATATAATGATGCTAAAAAAGCAATTATGGAACAGCAAGATATTGCTTTGAATAATAATAAAGCAAAATACAACACAACTGTAGCAACGATTAAAAACAATCTTGCAAAAGTAGTTCAAAACATTGATAATGTAGATATATTGGCAATTGACCTTGATAATAACGGTGAATCTGATGTAGGCGAAGATGACAAAAATTCTTCAAAAGTCTAGAGACTTCAGATACCAATTCAGTCTTATTCGATCAAAACAAACAAGAAACAAAAAATACTTCAGGAATTCAACTTAATCTGACTGAAGTTAAAAACCAAACCAATCAAGAATCAATTGATTCATTAGATCCAAAAGAAAAATATCAACTAGCTCAAAAAGCCATCAAAAAATTGCAATCTAGTTGGAGTGCGTTCCAACAACTTCCACAACGAGAGAAAGCAATTATTATAGCTCAAATTGCAATTGTTACTGGACTTTCTACTTTAGCTCTGTCTACAATGTTACCAACTATTGCAGGTGTTACATTTGGAACAGGTATATTTGGAGCTAGTGGAAGTTTTGGAACATACGGATTTTTGGCTAGTTTTGGATTCAATGCTAGCTCTATCGGTGCCTTCGGACTTCAAGGGGTTATGGGTGGCAAACTTGCTACATTAGGAGTTGGATTAACTGCTTCATTAGCAACCAAAAAATCTTGGCAAAACTTAACTTCAAGACTTCACAAGTTAAAAAATAAAACATAATAATTAATCCATTTCTCACCCACAGCGGTGAGTTTTTGTTGGAAGATTGTGGTTGACTAAATTAATCACTCATAGTATTATATTGTATAATAATTAATATTATTTTATGCTTACAAACACCAAAACTCCAACTCGCTGGCAGATTACATTACCGCGTGAAACTAATGTCAATAAAAGAATATCTAGTCTTATGACTAAGTTTTCGGGTATGACTTTAACAGAAATTACCAAATTATCTTTAATTCTACTGGACAATCAAACCTCCAATTCTCAAGTTTTGGATTCTTCCTACAACTTCACTCCTGAATTTGGTCAATATTTGATTAATACCAAAAAACAAATTGATAATAATACTTTTGACAGTGTCCAATCTATTGAACCTAATAATCTTTAAACTTTTTGCATGATTCACTTTAACAAAAGGAGTTGGCAAGAATATATTCAATGGCAAGAAGAAGACAAAAAAACTCTCAAAAAAATTAATTCTTTGCTCAAAGAAATTTGTAGAGATCCTTTTGAAGGTGTTGGTAAACCTGAACCTTTGGTTGGTAATTTTGCTGGTTTGTGGTCGCGAAGAATTAATTCTAAAGATAGACTAATCTACGATGTCAAAGATGGGGAGATTTATGTAGTTAGTTTGAAAAGTCATTATTTGGATAAATAGTTTATCCTTTCTCACCCACAGCGGTGAGTTTTTGTTGGGTTTTGAAAAGTCATTGCATTGAGGGGATCTTTCGCTTTGCTCAATATGACAAGTGGCGAATACTTTTAGATTCTCCATGCAAGTTTAAAAATGACATTTTGGGTTTTTGATAAATTGCTAAGGTAATTAAGTTGACAGTCTAGGCTTACTTATACAAAATTGTGTACCATGGAATATTATCAACGCTATGATTCACACAATGATTCTAAGAAAGGTCTTTTTGGTAATTATTTTTGGTTGCTAATTCTAATACCGATTATTTTTGGTTTAATATGGGTAGTTCCTTACCTTATCGAGCAAGAAGCGATCAAATCTAAGATTAGAGATTACGAAGTTCAAAGCTATACTATTAATTCCAAAAAAATTGAACCAGAGACCAAAATTGAATATTACAATTGTGTTACGACAAATTTGCCTTCTTTGCCTTTGATTATTACAACTGAAGCTGCCAAAACTGGTTCTCGAGGTTCAGTCAAATCTTCACCAAAGGTGTCTAATCCTTCAACTCCATCCAAATCTTCTGGCGATTCCAATACAAGTAGTTGGTACACACCCAAAGAGAATGTCAAAACTAATAATTTTAAGTCAGATTCCATTAAGCAAAATCCTATTAAGACAGGTGATAATTCCAATTATGGGAATAATTACGATACTAATTTTGGAGGAATCTTTGGCTCAACCAGACAACGCAGTCGCAACAATCCACAAACCAAATGTCAGGAGCGATATTACACAGTTTATAATTATGTTATGAATGATACTAGTGGCGATAGACACTACTTTGGTTACAATCTGGTAAGTTCTAATCTTAATCCTAATAATTGGTCACAATGGCAAGTCGGTGATTCCATAGCCAGAATTAAGGAGTACGAAAATTATTTTTTGAGTGGAATAGATCCAATTTTTTCTCCAAGTCAAAACCAAACTTTGAGCTATGAAAAACAAATTCCAGCCGAGCCGCAACTATACGGACAGTTCAATCTCAAGATTGATCAAGTATGGCAATATTCAGAAAATATTTTTGAACCTTTTGGGGCTGAAGATATGAAGTACTTTAATTCAGAATTGATGAAAGTTAATAGTTTTTTGAACGCCAAGCCACAGTCCAAACAAGTTAACGTTAGATTATTCATTGTGCCAGATAGTTACGATGATTATCTAAGACAACTGTGCATCAAGTGGAAAGGTTGCAACAAAAATGATTTGATATTCACGATTCAGTTAACCAAAGACAAGCAAATTGCTCGAGTGCAGGGTTACTCGTGGTCGCCAACAGGTTATGATATTGCTATTGAACTGGATTCGGAGTTAGTTGCAGCCAAATCTAACATGAAAGACCAAAAAGACTTTGATTCAGTTCTAACACAGATCAAAAACAAAACTAAAGACAAATTCATTCGCCAAGAAATGTCAGAATACAAATATATTCGCGAGGCTCTGGAAAGGCAGGTCAAACGAGAAAGAGCAAAATAATTGACTACAAATTACAAACTTACCACTCTTGGAGTATATGAAAAACTTACCACTAATTCTAGTTATTATTTTTATAGGTTTGGCTGTTACTGTTGGTCCGTCACTACTTAAGTTCGGTCAATCCAAGTCAGATATTGTCGGCGATGTGCTTAATGTCGATCAAGTCAAAAACGAGTGCAAAACCAAGATTAACAATCTTACTGCCAAAATGGAACAATTCCGCAATACTTATTCTAATTATGGTCTTAGAATAACTGAACTAACAGCTAACGCTCAAGGCTCAACTGATGCTGTGAAGCAGATTAACACTTCAGCTTTGCAACTTATCTGGAATCAAAATCAGAACCCAAACACTCCAGTAGAAAAAACCGTTCAAGATCAAAATACAGCTTACAATACTTTGGTTACTACTTTGCCCAAACTCCAACAACAGTTCCAAAGTGCTGATACGCAACTATTTCGTGAGGTTTCACAAGAGATTAGAAGCGGTCGTAATCGCCTTGAACAAACTGCCAATGAATTAATTTCCCAAAAAACTGACTTTAAGAATTATATTCAGCAAAAAACTAAATACTTACCTAATGACGGTGGTTCACAATTGATTAATATCTATCAATATAACGGTTGTATTCCAACAGCTCGTGGAACTAACTCTGTAGACGATGCCTACGCTTGGATAGATTCCAAATTCTTTAGTCCAACTTCATCTGCTGCAACTGAAGCTTTTGATACTAAGATCGACAAACCAGTTCTGGAAAAGAAGTAACCACATCTGTCATTTTGAACATCGATTTTGGAATCTAAAAATATCAACAGTTTTAAAATAATTTTATTGATATTTATTTTAAATAATTAAGTAACACGTAAATCAAATCACCATTAGATCCCAAAATCAATGTTCAGGATGACAGTTGTAAGTTCAGTATAGCCAATCTTAATATTTATACAAACCCAAAATTATGATTAACTTTAACAAACTAAAATTAGAAGCGTTATGCATAGTTGCCGTTTTTGTGATTATGCTTGCAATATGGTACTTCGGGATTAGAATTGACCGATCCTCTCTTGGATTCAGTCTCATCTACGACGCCCTTAAGACTGCATATATCGGAATGTTGACTTTGGCACTATACTTCCTCAAAGATATACTACAGACCAAATACGATCTCGAAAAAATGGCACTAGAAGAAGGGAACTGGGGAGCAATTATTATGCAAGCTGTGTGGTTAATCTGTAGTGCAATAATTGCAATTAGTAGCAGCTTCGTTCTATACGGAACTTTGATTTAGGTATTATACAAAATATTCAAAATTTACTTTTGTTTTTCTAGTTCTATGGTAACAGTGAACTTGTATCAAATTCCAAAAAATTACGAATCCACTTAAAAATTGACAATACAAAACCACCTGCAATTAGGTGGTTATTTGAATTTATATATTATTTATATATTCTAAACTAATTAGAAAAGGAAAAATCTTCTTTTTATCGTTGGTGCTGATTGTGTGTTATGGTCTAAAACTTTTACTTCATTATTATTTAAACCGTCTCTAACTTTACTTACACTTTCTTGTGTTAGACATGTTTGTCTTTTTGCTATTGTTTCAGCTATTGCGTCTGCATAATATTGTTCTTGGGGACTTAATTCTCGTGACATAAATATAATTGGTTTCGTTGTTGTAAATAGCTTCAACTTGATAGTTGAAGAAAGAGTAGATTAACATAAAAAAAAGTTTTTTTCCAGTATTGTTAGTCTAGTATACATTTGTACTATATTTATTACATGATTTGTAACATTTTGGTTCGATGTTAACACTGAATTGTCCAATAATCTTTTGTTGAAAGTATTAATTAGATTTTTTGACTTTGTTTGAAGTGTTTAATTATTGCTATATAACACTTATATTTTTGACTAATTTGGTACTTTTGATTGAAGTTAATTTTGAAAGTAATATTTTTTTTGAATGATAATTAGCAAAGTTAAAATCGTAAGTACTTTTGTACATAGCATTATAAGTAAAGCTATCCAAACATTTTTATCAACATAAAAAGCGATTAAAAAAATAATTGGAAAACTAAATAATTTGTTAAAACCACTTATCAGAGACAAAAAAGTAGTTTTTAGATTGGCTGGAGAATGTGAAATAATTAATGATTTGAGATATGGACGAATCAAATTTTCTCCAAAGAAATATAGTATCAACCCGACAAAAGGACTCCAGAAGGATGGAACTAAAAATATTAAATATCCCAACGCTTGGAGTGTGACTCCAGTAAAAATAGCAATTTTTGGAATAATTTTACTTCCAATTTTGTAGACAGCGAATGATGAAAGAAGTGATGATATTTTGCCTACTCCAAAAACAAATCCAATTAAATAAAATGGTAAATTATATGATTGCATGGCGATTTGCCAAGTTTCATCTCCTCTAAATGTTATAAAAACATAAAGCAAACAAACAGGTAGTGCAAATCTTATAATACCACTTTTTGTGACATTTTTTTGTGATTTGAAATGTGGAATAAGTCCCGTAAAGTAATTTTTTAAGGTTTGGGAACTTTTGACAGGTTTGATACTTTTGTTTGTTAAGATATATACGAATCCTATCAACAAAGCTATAATCGCAGACCAGTAACTTATTTGAAAGCCATAGTTTGTGGCCAAAATTCCTATTAAAACTGTACCCAAAACTGTACCAACCTCATCAAAAATTTGCATCAAACTAAGTTGTTTGGCGAATTGGACTTCAGTTTGAGTGGTATCTTGATCGTACAAATACGACTCCTCTGTCCCTGACAAAAAAGCCAATCCAAATGTAGATAAAATTTGACTAGTGCTTAACAAAAATAAGGAACCGCCTAAGGTCAAACAAAAAAAAGCAAAAATTAAACAAATATACCCTAAAAGTAAAATTATTTTCTTGTCGTATTTATCAGCCAAAAATGATGTTATAGGCTCAAAAAAAAAGTTAATAATTGCAGTAATTAAAGATACTAAAGCTAGGGAAGTAACTGTAACTCCGTTTTGATTTGCATAAAGAAAAAATGATGATATCAAAGTACCCAAAGCGAAGTGTTGCAATCCTATAGCTGTAAGAAAAGAAAGTTTGTTATTAGCCATTTTGTTTATTTTGATTATATTGTGCCCAAGAGTTACTTCTGGAATTGAGTTCTTGGAATAATTCTAATGGATTGTTGGAATAATCATAAATTAATTGCATACCGCCCGGTGTATAGCAAGAACTCAAACCAGTAAATGGATAATAAATTGATGTTTCAGAGTGCAGTTTATCAACTGAAATATTTGGAATTTCTTCACTCATTTTGTCTATAACTTGAGAATATCCAAAACCTTTCATTGTTTCCATGTCAGAAACTAATCGGACTGAACGTAAAGCATTTTCTTTTGATCTTACATACTCAAACCAATCTTTTATTTGATTAGAATCAATGTTAAGTTCTGAACTCAAAAATTCGTACAATGGATTAATATCAACTACACCAGAAAACAATCTTTCAGCAAAGACGGCAACTCCTTCAAAATAAGCTCTTTGTGACATTGAATCAATATATGTTGTAGGTTCTTGTTCGTTTAATTGATCCAAATGTATAAGGTGTGTTATGTTGTGAGGTATTTCAAAAGACAAAAAAGTTGCAAAGTTTAATAGTAAAGGTGATACATAACTAATGCCATTTTGATCTACACCCCAGTACAAATCGCTTGGTTGTTCTTGTTCAGTAAAATTAATTTTATTTTGAAACTCATATCCCATCAAATTCTTTGCTACAAATCCAAATAATCGTTCTGAAAACCCTTTATTGACTTGATTTTTATTCAACAGAGCTTCGAATTGGGAATAATCCTGATACTTGAACGTATCAAAATCTAATTTTGCTTGCTCCATTCCTCTATCTTGCATGTTACTAACTCCATATTGTTGTAATAAAAGTTTTGGATTAACATTAAATTGAGTCTCTTGTGTAGTTGTATTTGACGACTCAACTGATTCTTTTAGTTTGGATAAACTACTCTGAATAGAAAAAAAAGTAGAAAACTCTATCTGATTTCTGCAATTAATTAGTCTATCTTGTATTCTTGCTATGTATCCACAAGTTAATTCTTGATGTTTTGTATCGCTATGTATCAAATCTGGTTTTGAAGATTCAGTTGAAATGATGGTTAGTGTATTCGCAAGATTTGCAATTTCAGTTTGTAGATTGGGGAATTGCTTGAACTGTATTTTTGTTAATAAGCTATTTATAACCATCAAATCTAAGACTTTTGCAGGTTGGTTTTCGATGATAGGAATAATATCATGGTTAATTGAAAATAACATGGTGATTGGATTATTTTATAAAATATTTTTTAATTGTTGATACGAACTCGATATAAAAATCTATTATAATCTTCAAATGAAGTTCTTGCATGAAAGATAGTGTGATTATTTACAAAGAGAGCATCGCCTCGATTTAGGAAGCTGGAAAGTGCCAAATCAGGGTTGTTAAGAGCTTTCTCAAATTGTTCCAAAGCTGATGACTGCTCGTTTGTAATAGTTGCTCTACCTGTTCTAATAGCATTTTGAATTGTGTCTTTTCTGTATCTAACTGGGATTTCTGGTGATACAATTGGCTTGTATACAATTTCTATTTCTTTATCATTTGTTGATTCTGTAAATACTGTTGGAACTCTAAATGGGAACAACGTATCACCAAGCACCTTCCAACTTGTTTCACCATCTTCAGTTGACCTCATATTTCTTTCAACATGGCGAATGTTAACAAAACTATTGACTCCACCATAATTTTTGTCAGGGTTAACACAATACAAGGTTGCAATGTTTTCAGGTTTATCAAAATATTGTGTATCTGTGTGCAATTCAGCTTCACCATTGTGCTGACTAAAAGTCAAGTTTGAACCAGTTGCACTTGGATCGGGTTTGATTGGCCACGCTACTTTACCAAGTTTTTTATCGGTTTTTGTAGGTTCGCCAAATAGAGTTGAGAATCCAATAACAAAAAGTCTAAAATCTTCAGCTGACATTTTATCAATCGGTAGGTTTTTGATTACACAATAATCTACACTATCGGTCATCATCTCTCTAATTTCTCTAATTTTACTTCCAAAATTAATTGGTAAACTTTCAAAAACAAGTTGAGATAGTTCTGGTGAAACAATTTGTTCGTCTGCTGAATAATAATTATCAGGAAAATTACTCTCAAAACCTTCTGTTTCAGGAAAAGTTATTATGCGATTTTGTTCAATAAGATTTGATTTATAAGGATCTAAAGAAACTTTTTAGGTGATAGATTTACCTCTTGAATTTAGGAATTCTATTATTAGATCTTTCCTTCTTTGTTTTGTTGTGCCACAGTGGT
>JAYUKQ010000064.1:0-14219 GCA_043764315.1 bacterium
CCAGCAGGTACATTTTGAGAATAATTACCATTAGCATCAACTGTAGCTGTAAAGGTATTAGCAGGATTAGCTGTGTCAGTAATCTGTACAATTATACCAGTTGGCAAGCCACCATTTGGTTCTGTAGTATTTTGGACACCATTTTGGTTAGTATCTAAGTATACTGTTCCAGTTACGAATCCAGAGTTAATTATAGGAGTGGTTTCGCTTGCTGAATTGTTAGTAGTACTAGTTTCTACACCTCGACTACCATCATATCCGATAGTTGCTGTGTTTTGAATTATAGTTCCATCTACAATGTTAGATCCAACTTTGACTGCAAAATTGACATTACCGGTAATTCCAATTCCAAGAGTGTTGAGACTGTAAGTACAAATTGTTCCAGCGATTGCACCATTACTACATGACCAACCAACTGTAGAATTAGCTAGATCAAAAGTAGTTCCAACTGGTACAATTTCGGTGATTGTTGTGTTTGGAGATTGTGTATTACCAAGATTAGAGTAACCAATTTGGTAAGTGATAATTTGGTCATTTTGGGTAATTAATGCATTGTCAGTCTTAGTAATTGCTAGATCAACACGATTAATTGGAGTGCCTTCACC
Organism: bacterium; assembly: GCA_043764315.1. Lineage (GTDB taxonomy): Bacteria > Patescibacteriota > JACMRA01 > JACMRA01 > JACMRA01 > JAYTWQ01. Next base: position 606 of record JAYUKQ010000064.1, read on the forward strand.
ATCGTTTGCTGTATTGTTTTTGTCATCTTTTACTGTTGATGTATTAATAATTTGGGTTGTTGTTAGTGGTAAAGTAGTATCTACTTTGACTGCAAAAAATACATTTTGATTTTGACCACCTCTTAGATCACCTTGATTATAAGTACAAGTTGTTCCAGCGATTGCAGCATTAGCACATGACCAACCAACTGTAGAATTAGCTAGATCAAAAGTAGTTCCAACTGGTACAGTTTCGGTAATTGTAACACCAGTAGCAATTTGGTTACCGTTATTAGCAACATTGATTTGGTAAACAATTGAACCTCCAGGATAACTTTCTGTATTATTATCAGTCTTATCAATTACTAGAATTGGATTAGCAATAATATTATCTATATCTTGAGCTGTAGCAGTAATTGGAGTAGTTGAGTTAGCTCCATTATCAGTAACTGAAGCAGTATTGAGAATAGTATTTAGATTAGTTGTAATAGGATTTTTGAGTTGTACAGTTACTTTGCGAACTAGTGATAAGTTGACTGGCAAACTATTAATTGTAGGCCATGTAACAACGTTTCCACTTAGTGTTCCACCGTTACTTGCTGATACGAAGATTACTTCACTTGGTAAAGTATCTGTGAGTACAACTCCAGCAGCGTCTTGATTACCAGTATTAGTGACAACAAGATCATATGTAAATGTTTCACCTGGGGTGACTGCAGTCTTGTAATCATCTTTGGTTAGAGTAAGAATTGGCTCGGCTGTGATTATATCTCTATCTGTAGCTGTGTTGTTGGTGGTGAGGATTTCTGGACCGTGAGTGCCGTCATCTCTGACTATTGCTGTGTTGTTGATTTGGTTGACACCTGAAGGTATTGAACTATCAACTCTGACCGCAAAATCGACACTGACTTGATTAATTCCAAGTTTGAAATCAACTGAAGGAATTGTGTAAGTACAAATCGTTCCTGCTGCAGCACCATCAACACATGACCAACCAGCTGTAGAATTAGCCAGATCAAAGGTAGTTCCAACTGGTATAGTTTCGGTAATTGTAACACCAGTAGCAATTCCATCACCAATATTTTGAACGATTATATTGTATACCAAAGACTCATCTGGAGTAACTTCAGTTTTTTTATCATTTTTGGTTATGGTTAGATCTGGAGCAGTAACAACAAAATTATCACTTGCATTTATAATAGGTTTTATTCTTTCTCCAGGAACGACACCTAATAATGTAGAATACTGACTAATAGTTGCAACATTGTTGACTAATTCAGCATAACTAACAGCCGAAGCTACAGTTGCTTTAAAACTAAATGTATAAGTTGCTCCAACAGGTACTGATCCACCACTAAAGCGAACGATAGTATTACTACCAGTAGGTACCAAACTAAAACTGAAGTTGTTCATATTACTAGTTAGATTGGTAATATTACTAAACTTAGAAGTTGCCAAAGGATCATCAAGAACAAGATCAAAAGCTTCACTTGTTCCAGTGTTTGTAACTGTAAGATTGATAGTTATATCATCGCCGACATTAGCTGTGGTTTGTACAATATCTTTGGTCAAAGTTAGACGAGGTTCGACAACTGTAGTTGTAACTGTATTGGAATCAACAATAAGATTATTATTAACATTCAATCTAGCAATATTACTATGAGTTGTAGCTGGAGCCAAACCTGAATTGCTTATAATGTCCAAAACTTTGACTTGCAAACGGATTTTGAAACTATTATTAGAAGTAATATTATCACCATTAACTAGAACATTACTAAAATTAAAATCAGTATTACCAGTTACAGTTGGTGTATTAATAACTCCATTAAAGCCAGTTGTATCAACTTGGACTGAACCAGCAACGTATTGCATTCCAGCTGGAATAAGATCACTAACGATAACATTATTAGCTTGACCTTCTTGCAGGTTGACTGTTAATTCGTAAGTTGCAGTTTCACCAATTGTTAGGTTATTGCCAGTTGTTGCTGGAGAATCTGTAGCCACTAATGCCTTACTGATACTGCCTTGAGTGGTAATATTAAAACTAGCACTTGTCTGTAGACTGTAATCATTAAGGATTCCAACAGTACCAAAAATACCATCAGCTCCAGTTCTTTCATTGACATTGACACCTGATTGAGTTGTCCATTTGACTTTGTTATCATTGGTCAAAACTTGATTGAATCCAACATTGTTGCTAACTGCAGTTGTATATTTCACACTCACTTCTGAACCAACAGGTAGATCAAAACTACTTAAACTGATATTGTTTCCAGAATTAGTGAAGTTTGAACAACCTAAGTTTGGATTAGTTGTACCAATTATAGTTACGCTAACACAGACAGGTGAACCCAGACCAGTTGGTAAAGTATCTGACCAAATTACATCTCTCGCAGTTGCTCCACTTCCAGTTGCGTGTTTAATATTAGCTGTGTACTCAATTATGTCACCAGCGTCAGGGTTAGTTGGTGTGTTAGATATTACTTTACTTAAGCTTAAGACTGGCTCTGTTACTGTAATTGTAGCTGGTGTAGGGTCGTTGACAGTTTCGTTAGTTGCACCGTTAAGGAATTGCAAGCTACCAGTATTGGTCAAAACTGTATTTTGTTGATTGGATAGAATGTTATCGACTCTAGCCTTTACTCTCAAAATAAATGAATTAGCAGTTGTTACAGTTGTTGCAGGTGTGATTTGGTCACCAAGGTTGAAACTGTATACATTACCAGTGTTTGTAACGGTTGGAGTAATTACTGTTCCAGAGTATGGACTAGTCAAACCTGATCCTGAAGTTACAACTTGATTGGAGATATAGCTAAGACCAGTTGGTAAAGTATCTCTAATTATTAAACCTTTGGTTTCACCTTCGGGAAGTGTAACTAGTATATCAAACTCTGGTTCATCGCCTATTGTGTAAGTAGTTAAAGTTGGAGATTTTTTGTCTACAGTAGGTTTGCTTAATGTCGTACTAATATTGGCTGTTGCGGTGTAGTCATTGGTGCCAGTTGCTCCGACTCTTTCACCATTGACTGTACCTGGGGTTCCAGCTGCAAGACTTCCAGTTGGGTTGGTAGCAGTTCCATTGGTGCCAGGAAGTGAAGTGTATGTAAGATTGGCTACGTTAGGAATTATCAAACCACTTGGAGCTGTGTTTTTGACAAAGGCTTTAATTACTACAGTTACTGATTCTGTAGGTAACAATTGATCAAATTCCAAGTCTACATTACTATTTGTTGAAGTGTTAATAACTGTTGTTCCTGCTGGTTTGGTGATAACAAGTCCAGTTGTAGTTGGGTTAATCAAATCCAAATTAGAATTGAGTACATCTGTTAGTTTGGTATTAAATGCCACCGCATTACCAGTATTACTAAAGGTTAGGGTATAATTAATTTCGTCGCCAGCATCAGTTGGAGTTTTGGTTATTGTCTTAGTTAGGTTGCGAATAACTGGTTCTACAACAGTTATATCAATATTATTAGAAGTGGTTAATTGTGTACTAGTGTTAATAAATGTCTCGAAAGTATTACCAAGTGTAGTTGGTGTTGTTGTGCCAGTTGCATTATCAAATGCTTGATTACTAGTTTCGTTAGCTACAATTGCGTTGAATTCTACAATTACATATTCCGTGTCACCATCATTTTCATTGTTGGTAAAGTTGCCTAAGCTAAATATTGGGTCAGTTCCTGAATTGAATGTACCACCAGTAATCCTAGTTGGGTTCAGTGTACAAGTTGAATTGGGTGATATTGTATTGGAATTACCTGATACTAGACAAGCTGCAGGTAAACTCAATTGATTGACGATATTACTTGGTGTAGTTGCCACGATAGCAACTTTGGTGCTTCCATCGTTAAGATAGGTTAATCCGTTAGGTAGATTATCAACTAGTCTAATACCGTTAGTTGTTCCTTCTGGAATACCGATTGCAAGTCTATATCTGACAACCTCACCGACGTTAACATTGCTTCCAGTGGTTAAAGCTTCAGAAGTTGAGACCAAAGCTTTGGTTGGCGTTAGGTTGGTAACTGTAAAATCAGCATTAGAAGTGGTATTGTAGTTATTACTTGTTCCGCCGACATTAGCTGGATCACCAGTTCTCTCGACTGAAGTTGGGCTGTATGGAGAAAGTGGTGTCACAACTGAAGTAGGTAGGGAAGTCCATTTGGTTGGTGCTGCATTACCAATTATTTCGGCAGCTTGAACATTGGATAGAACATTAGCTCTAAAAGTTATAGTTGTTGTGCTTCCAAGTGGAAAACTTGAGAAATTAGCACTTATCGTTCCAGCTGATTCTGTGAGTGAAGTTGGTGCCAAACCAGTAGCTGCTAGACTTCCAGGTACAAAAGCTAACTTGGTAGAGAGTAAGTCGGTAATATTGGCATCAAAAGCTGTTGCATTAGAACCTGTATCATGATTAAGAGTTATGGTGTAAGTAATTTGATCACCAGCGTCACCGATATTTGGAGTTGCAGTTTTGGTTACTCTAAGTTTTGGTTCTTTGATTGTGACGTCAGGAGCTGAAGCTGAAGTTGTGTTGCCACTTTGATCAGTTTTACTTGAATCCACCCAGTTAATTACAGCGGAGTTATTCCTTAATTGACCATTAACATTACTGGCAACGTTATCAACCACAACATCATAATCAACAAAAATAGTTTCAAGTTGAGCATTATTGGTGTTAGCATTAGTTACCGTTCCTAGATCAAAATTGAGTGTTCGACCTGAATTAGTTACAGTTGGATTGGTTGGATCATTACAAGCAGTGTTGAATCCACCACTTAGACTTGTAGTTACATTGGCAGGAGTATTATTAGTTATAGCAATACAATCTACAAATACTAATCCAGCATCAAGTGTGTCACTAATTTTGAGTTGAGGAATTCTACCTTCTGGAACTGTTATTGTAAGTCTATATCTGATTTTTTCTCCGATCACAACATCATTATTAGCTGTATGAACTTGATCTGTGCTAAGAATAGTTTTGTTTAGTTTGACTGGGGCGATATTGACTTGTTGAGCGGTATCGTTTGGAGCTTCCATTGCGTAGTTAGGACCTGCAGGTTGAGAAGTGTAATTAGTTATTTTGGCAGTATTAATAAGAACTTGGTTTGGCACTGCGTTGGGTCCGACAGTTGCATCGTAACTAACTATCACAATGTTTTTGCCGTTTGAAGGATCTTTTTTGGCTAGACCACCTTGGCTAACACTTGGATCAACAATCTCGATTCCGCCAGTAGGATCAAATAGACCTGAACCGTTAATAATATAACCTGTTCCTGGAGCTAATACAGTTCCATCTCCAAGAGTGACACATAGATTAGTAGGATTAACCAAATTAGAAGGTAAGGTATCTTGCAATTTGACATCAAATGCTCCATTGACTCCATTTCCAGTATTCTCAACAGTAATAGCGTAGCGAACTGTGTCACCACCATCAGAATTAGACAGATTACTATTAATTGGACTAGTTAACAAGTTAGTTGAATTGATAGTTCCAGTGAATCTAGGACAACTATTGGTTGGTGGTTGAATGAATGTTACTGGGCCGGTTGTAGTTGGTACAAATACTGCACTTGGGTTGTCATCACCTATTATTCCTTTGGTTATCTTAAGATTAGGTTGGGTGAGTTTGATTTGAACGATCGCGTCGGCAGTTTCTTCTATTTGGTTGGTTGATCCTAGAATGGAACGAACTTGGTTGGTAATTAGGGCTTCATCACCAATTGGGTCTGGACTAACTCTGACTGAAAGAAGTATATCAATGTTAGATTGTCTGTTGAGTGGATCATCACGTGTACCAAAGTCAAACCAAAGACTGTTAGAACCGCTATCTTTGGCAACAATTGGGGTCACGAATCCGGTTGGACTAAAAGTGTGATTGGGTCCGAATTTAATACTATTAGCAAGTGGTGCTGTCGCCGATGCAGTTGGATCAACTGTCAAACTAACTGGTGCAACTGGGAACACAGGCAGTGGCAGATAGTCAACTAATTTCAACATCTCCACATCACTTTGTGGAACAGTGTATTGTAATCTGTAAGTGACTGTATCATTAGCCGAAATAACCACAGGAGAAGCAAATGTTGTACTACCATTAATTGCGTATATGGATTTGGATAAGCTACCAGCTGTTATTACTATTGCTGTGCGAGAAGTGTCTGATCTTGTTGGTCCTTCTGCCAATGTTGCGTTATTAAGTACTCTGCCAGAGATAATAGTATCATTAGTAAGTACGTCATTCAAACTTACAGCTGCGTCGTTGACAACTGAATCGTAGGCGTCAGAGAATTTTTGTTGAACAATAGTTCGGAATTTGATGGTACCTACTGCACCAACTGAATTAGGTGTAATTGCTCTTCCACCTTGTAATATTCCATCGGCTGCACCAAGGGCGACCATTGCTTGTGAAACATTGAAGGTCATAGTTGTACTACCATCACTTGCAGCGTCTACATTACTTGGAGTATTACCAATTTTACTTGTATCAACCAAAGCGTTGGTACCTACAGTGAAGTCACCTGAAGTTGTTCCACTGCGATCTGTAACTGTAAGACTAGGTGCAAAAGTAGTATCAAATCTTTGTCCATCACTGAATTTATCATTTTGGATTAGATTGCTAAAACTAAAATAATCAGAGATTTGAAAATTGATTGTATATTCTAATTTGTCACCTGGTGATAATGTAGCGTCAGTAAGATTGGCTACGGATTTTTGAGTTGCGATTGATTTGTCAGTTAATATATGTTGATTAGCTGGAGTAGATACACTTGTTACTGGTACACTTGCACCATCTCTTGAATCAATTGGAGCCCAATTTCCACTTCCACTTCCAGTGTTGGTAGACGTTACGAAGGAACCTGTGGTTGGATTAATAACTGGTTGACCGTTGGCGTCTAATTCTGGTACGTAGAAAGTAACACTAAAACTAGCATCGTTGGTTCCAGTTCCTCCAGTTACAGGTGCAGTGAATATAGCGCTTACATTTCCACCATTAACTGGCCCATATGGAAAAGTAGTTATATTAGAAGTAATAGCAGCTGAAGGGTTAGTTATTCCAGTAATTACTATATTATTAGGAAGATTATCAGTTAATCTGAAGTTGTTGATTGTTTGACCTGCTGCTATGTCGGCTGTTATAATATAAGTTCTAGGAAAGTTAGGTCCTGTAGCGGTTTCATCTTCTGGCCCTACATAACTCTTTGTAACATTGAATAAGGTTGGAGTATTATTGGCTGAACTTACGACACTGACAATTGATGGATCAGTTGCTGGATTAACAAAACTATCATTACCCAAATAAAAACCTGCTCTTGCTCTGATGGTCATTGGAGTACCAACATCGGCTAAGCTACTTGTATTAACAGTATACAGAATATTTCCCATTGGTTGCCCAGGAGTGTAAGAACCAAAAGGTAATTGGCTAACTACAAGTTTGTCATTTGGAAGACCGCAGACTCTTAGTGGAGCTCCAGTATTATCTTTGGCAAGAGGATGTAGAACTGGGAATTGACCAGCTGAACATGGATTGGCACCAGCAAAACTACTTGGAAAAGTTAGAATTGTATTAGTAGTTGGTGATCCAAGATAAGTAGCACTGATGAAGTCTATACCATCAAAAGGTGCGCTTACAGATCCATCAATACCAGCTGTTGGCAACATTACGTCGATGAATGGTCCATAACCTACAGTATTACCAGTATTGCTAAAACCAGCCGTAAAAGTGAAATTTTCTCCCACTCTGGAGCTTGCTGGAACACTCAAAGAAACCACTGGAGTAGCTACGGCACTGACTTTGAGGTTGTATGCAAAACCAAATATTGTAGCTATAATTACTACTAGACTTATTAAGTTAGGTTTGAATATACTCCATTTAAAAAGTTTTTTTGGTACACTAGATATTTTAATTGCAAGTTTTTGATCACTATAATTTATTTTTTTGCTAAGATTATCTTGGATCAAACTCCAAAGGTTTTTCTTTTGAATTGTAGTTGATTCATCTTGAAGTGATTTTTTTGTTTCACCTTCCTGATTCCAACTAGAATTTTTTGATTCAATATTGTGTGTTTGATCGGTTGAATTACTCAATGTTTGTGATTCAACTTGCTCGTTTTTATTACTGTCAGTGAAGTGATTGTTTTTTATACTTGCAAGAGTTGGAATGTTTTTGGTTTCAAAAGAATTATTTGCCAAATCTGTAGTTAGAGCTTCCAAAAGAGAATTAATATTAGGTTTCAAATTAGTTTTTTGAGTTATCACTAATCTTTCCCAAATATTGATTGAATCGTATTTTAGACTGTGGACGGAGTTGTGCAATTTATTTTTTGCTGATTTTTTATTTTTTATTACGATAGCTTCAATCAACATTAGTCCCAAAATAATTGGAATAAAACTTACTATAGCGTCTTGACTGACTAATTCTAATGAACTAACTACACCAATGCAAAATATGCACACTGCAAAGGTAACGAGAGGTTGGACTGTATTTTTATTTAACATAGCTGTATGTATTTTTGTTTTTGTTTTTGTTTTTGTTTTTACAAAAAATATTATACCACACTTTTTTTGTGGTTGCAAGTTATAAGGTGTTTATATGTATTTCATCAGGTATTGTTACGAACTAATTAGAACAAAGTTGTTCCGTTCGAGGGCTTGAGAGTACTATACAGACTAGGTTTTTGGTAGACTTGTATTATTGTTAACAAAAGGTCTATAATACCACTATTATGAGTATAAAGTTGAGTTTTTTTTAAAAGATATATATCTAGCAAAATCTTTTTTTTGAGTACAACAGCTTTGAAAAACCTTTTATTTTTGGGTTTTGTGTCGCAACAAAAATGCTATGAATCGATACACTTTGTAAATGTCTTGTTTGTACCCTTGACAATAACAAAAAACTTCTATACTTTAGTATATGTATTTACAACGCTGCTTGCAGCCAAACTAAATATTTTTGCTATTCTAAATACAGAAAAATTTCACCTTTCAACTGAAAAACTTGAAGGGTGTTATTTTTTGTTTACGTTTTTTGTTTTTTATAAAAGGCTTTCTGTGGAGTTTTCTTGCAAAATTTCTTGTTCTTTGTTGTCTAGTTGTTTGATTTCCTTAGAAACCAGATTAAGACTTCTATCTGCTGAATCATAGTTATTTTGGGCGATTCTAAGTTTGTCACCAAGTTTGCGGAACTCGTCCTGAAACGATGCAATATTTTTACCAATGACTTTGAGACCTTTGATGATTGTTTCGGCATTTTGATTGATACTGTCATGATATTGATATGATTTGATACCAAGAATAATCGGAAAAATCGTAATTGGCGAGATCGGAGTTACTCCTTTTTTTTGCAAATAGTTAACTGTGGCTTCATCATCAGCAACTAGAGTATACATACTATCTGAAGGTAGATATAGAAACAAATAATCTACAAATCCGACTTTGGAGTATTTTTTGGCAATATCGTCAGCCATAGATTTGACTGCTGCTAAAAAGTCTTTGAGAGCTTGAGGTTGATTGTCGTTGTTGGCATGCAAATAATCTTGATAGCGAGTTAGTGGGAATTTGGAGTCAATTCCAATTTTTTTGTCTTGTATATTAACTACAAAATCTATTTTTTCAGAGCTGCCAGGAACACACACTTGAGATGACCATGAACTAGAATTAAGATTTTCTCTAAGTAGAGATTCCAGATATTTTTCGCCAAAATCACCAAAAGACTTAGATGAAGTTCTGCTAAATACGTTGTTAAGCTTATCAATACTAGAGGTGGAATCAATCATTCTTTGGGCTAATCCTTGGACTTGACCAACATTTTTGGATACCTCCTCAAAAGATTTTAGATGTTGAGCAAAATTTTCGTCTAATCGTTTTCCAACTTCAGTATTGATCTGATCTAATTTTTCCTGGTTAGTTTTGCGAAGGGTCTCAAAATTCTGACTAGTTAATCCTGATAAGTCACTAATAGCTTTGGAAAGTGAATCTTGAATTTGTTTTTGTAATTCGATTAACGATTGTTGATTAAGCGATTTTATATGACCAAATTCGTCTTTTTGACTTTGACTTTGTTGATTACTAGCTAGGCTTATATTATTTTGAAGTTGCTGAAATTTTAGATCAACTTGGGCTTTGTTGTCACTCAAATGACTAATTTGTTGTTGGCTGGATTGATTGATTTTGTCTACAACTCGATCTACCAATTCTTCTCTGTACTGATCAAGATTAGTATTCAAATCATTTTTTAAGTCGGTGGTTTTGGCGGTTATAATATTATTCAAATTAAAAAAAATATAAAGAACAAACAGAAGTGTACCAAGATTAATGGTCAAATTAAGATCAAACATATTAACATAGACTAGTTGAAAAAAGTTTTATATGTCAATTGGTTTCGTCAATTTCAGATTATTGATATTTTCCTCTCAACTTTCCAATTAAAAAAAGTGATTTTTTGTATTTGACAAGTTTGGCTTAATTAGTCTTGATTGGTAAATATGTTGAAACTCAAACCAAACCTACAAATAATAGTTGGATTTTTATTAGTCTCTACATTCATAATGCAATTAGGATTCTTGTATATACTTATTAATCCAATTAGTATCTTAAATAATCTTGATTCAGTTCAAACCATAAACAAAGTTAGCAAAGCAGTAATCCTCCCCGCTACAGAACTTCCACAAGTTGGTATAATTGGAGACAAAAAAGTCCTAGCAGATATTGATACAATCAAAAAAGCTAACCAAATTGATAGTGAAGTCTACAAAGATGCCAAAAATGGAGATTATGTTCTAGGTTACTCAAATAGACTAATAATCTACAGACCAAGTGAACAAAAAGTCATCTACGACGGTCAATCGCCACAACAAAGACTTGCTTCTGGTCAACAAAACCTAGTTAGTGGAATAATCAAAAAAATCACCGATGCTAATCTATTACCAAAAGACTACAATCAAACACCTCAAATGGTAATTGTAAGCAACCCAGATGAAGTAAGAAAGAGTAACGAGTTTTATAAAGATGCACAAAAAGATGATATTATAGCTACTTTTAGTAATCCTAATCTTGTAATTATCTATAGACCGTCAACCAGTTCAATCGTCAAAAGTGGACAAATTCAAGTATCAATAAAATAATTTGGACTCAATACCCACAAAAAAATAACCCTTTAATAGAGGGTTTTTCGTTTGCTTTTGAATTATATTTTTGAAATTTGGTTAGTCTGATTATATTAAGGATTACTAATATTTGATGATGTGTTTATTGTGCTAACATTACTCGTTGAAGTTGCTTGGCTAGAAGTTGGTGTATTTGATTGAGCGGCTATTGATGCTGCCGAACTAACGGTGCTTACAACCGAATTTTGGGTAGAACTACTAATTCCAGTTGAACTACTAGAACTTACTATTAATTCAGAGCTGTTCTGGCTAGATTGAGCAATGTTACCACTTGAGGATTGTGAAATATTTGCTACGCTTGAACTGGTATTTGAGCTATTATTTGAACTTGAACTACTTGAACTTGTTGACAGGCTTGAACTTGAATTATTAGCTATGGTTGGTGCAATTCCGCTAACACTTATCGCAATCCAGTTGAACTTAAGATCGCTAATGGTAATATTATCTAATTCAACCACAAATCCATTTTGATCAGAGGATTTTATGAAACCATTAATTCGATGACCAACACTTGTGATATTGACAACTGGAGTAGATTTGTAAGGAGTTGTATACTTGACTTCTATTTCTTTGGTGTTAGTTTTGATAATTGCAATTCCTGCCATATCTTTGTCTTCAAAGCTTACTCTCCCTTGGAATATAGTACTTCCACGCACTACCAAATCTTGAATAAATACTGTTCCTTTGATAATAATATCTTGCAAGAAAGTTACACTTTGATTGAATATATTGGAATTGTTGTTTGAGGAACTTGAAGAGTTTTGTGATGGATTGGAACTTTGAGTCGAACTTGAAGTAATAGTTTCAGTTGGATTACTGGAAGAGTTACTAGAATTTTTACTCTCTTTTTTGTCTAGCTTGTCTAGTTTTTCTTTAATTTTTTCGATGTCTTCTGTGTTGGCTTTGACTTCTTTATCTAGTTCTTGCATACCTTTGATGATTAGTGGAGTGAATCCAGAATAACTGACTGCTTTGGCTCCTTCTAGGTCTGTAATAACCAACCATGGAAAAATTTGTTCAACGTTCTGTGCTATGAATCCAGTTTGTTTTTGAGTTCCAGAACCGTCAGAATTGAGATTATAACTTTTTATTTCTATATTATTAAGATCACGAATTGTAGAATTAGCATCAATATCAGTTATATTTTTCTTTTTGCGAACATCGGAAGTACAAGTCACACCACCAGCTACATTGGGGGTTATGGTACAGTTTCCACCAGCGTTTTCAAATCTTGCTATCGCACCGTTGGCGACGGTATTATTACCTACGTGAAGCATGAATTGTGGGTTAGTGTTTTTGATTCCTACTCTGTTACTTCCTTGATTCAAGTGCAAGACTGAACTATTAGCTGTAAGACCTCCAGTAATGTGATTATTACCAGCATAACGAGGATAAAAATCACTACTGTTACCTTGCATTACAAGTGGCCATTTGTCATTAGCAGTTCCTAGATAAGATTGTCCCCAGAACACGAACCTATCACCGTCAGTTTCACTATTATCTCCCATACGGAAAGTATAATCAGATTGATCACCACCATTTTCTCGCATGTACATAGCACCGTTATCGTTGGTCAGCATCCACTGAAAGGCTCCAGGAGTATTACCAGGTCCAGGATTTTTGAAAAATACATCACCACTTAGAACCATATCACCAGCGTTAATTGAGTTTATAGTTGGTTGTCCAGAACCTATGAATGTATTACCACCAAGCATTCTGAATCCTTCCACGCTATTACCTCTAAAAACCACATCGTTAGCATTGGTTGTCCCCAAGAAGTTATTATTGGCATCGACATTGGCATTGCCGTTGATTGACCAGTTGAAGTCAGAGTTTTGAGGATTCCAAGCAGTTCCACTCCATATAAAATCACCAAAAGTTCCACTTGGAATGTTACTCGTACCTACAGTCAAAGTCTGGTTTCCACTGTTGTTTACTCGTAGGTATCTACCAGCTTGAGTATTAGTAGGACTTGGTATTGTCAAAGTAATTCCAGCAGTTGTCTGTGGGATATTGAGATAAGAATAAAAATCTACAGTCGCAGTCGCAGCTCCGATACTACCGTTACCACCAAAATTAGCCAAGTTAAGATTCCTAGTTACAAAAGCACCATTGACATCCAAAGCACTAGATGGAGTTGCGGTTCCAATTCCAACATTGCCGTTACTGGTAAAACTAGTTGAAAGTCCTGATCCTGCGATAGTAAGTCCAAAACCATTATTAGTTATTGTTGTATTTCTAATTAAATTACCACCTAATTGATTGTTAGTTCCAGTCATCGTCAAGCCATTGTCAGCTGTATAAGTCCCAGAAGGCAAAGTCAGCGCAACTGTTGCCACACCATTAACAGTAGAAACAAGTTGATTAGTTCCATTGAGAGTCAAAGTATTACTATTAACAATAGGTTGAACTCCAGTAGTAACTCCATTAACTACAGAAGTAAATCCATTAGTTCCATTGTTAGTCAAAGTATTAG
>JAYUKQ010000065.1:0-3936 GCA_043764315.1 bacterium
AGATTCGAACATTGTCCAAAACAACCAAGGAAATATCCATTGTAAGAATTATTCACAGCCCACATTGTCATCCCCATACTAGTTCCAAAGTTATTATCACCTGCTCGATATTGTCCATTAGCTCCATCGTGACAACCCCACATCACCATTGGATTACCATTAGTTAACCCAGAGGCATTTTCCATACACATATCTGGTCTACTTTTAATTGCAATTCTACCATTTTCATCGAATACCCATTGTTGCCAAGCATCTTGATAGTTGTTCCAGTTACAATTAATTAGTACTACTTGACTACCATATTGAGCACCTTGAAGAGCATGAAGACACATTTTATTCCATCTGCCTGTGCATGTACCTTGATTATAACTAAGATATATTTGGTTAGTATCATTGTCAAAACACCAACGTTGATTGGTAAAATTACCATTTGTCCAGCTAAGTTTAATTTGTTGTGCCCAGTTAGGGGTGTCAGCTTGAAATGATAAATTGGTATTTTGATTGGCGTAAATTAATAAAGGAAAAACACTATTGTTAAGTCCTTTTGCTTCAGTCTTAATATTGCCTAAATTGAGTAAATCTTCTAACCAGCTAACTTTTTTAATTTCTTGAGTTGAATTTGATTGTAAATCATTTTTTGTACCACTGATTATTTCTGCACCATAATCTTTAATATTGATACCTTCTTTCATGTAAGCTTGAGCTTCTTGCTCAGAAAATTGAGCCTTGACTGGCTGATTATCCTTATCTTTGTATTCACCTGATTTGAATTTGTTGAGGTGATTTTTGATACCTTGTTTGATTTCCTCATTATCAGCTTTGATTTTGGCTTGTTGCTCAGGATCAGCTTGGAGCGAACCAGTTGTATCTTGAACAATTGCCGATTCGATACAATCTTCTAACTTCGTCTTACACTCTGGTGATTTGATTTTCTTTTGTGGTTTGGACTTATCTGTAATTTCTTGTTGTTCTTGTTTGGTTAGATTGCTGCCATTTTTAGCTGACTTATTAGCTTTGGTAGATAGATTATTGGCTGATTGATCTTTATTGCTGGTAGTATAAGTTAGTTGATTGATTGGCACAGAATCACTATCTTTGGTTAGATCAAGATTAGAACTTTTGAGACATTGTACTAGATCACTTTGAGTCTTAGCTTCTTGTACTCTTTGATCATTTTGTTGTTTGTCTTCGGGTGTCATACTTGCTAGCCTATCTTCTATTCTAGCGTTGGTAAATTTTCCTTTTTGTTTGGGATCAATATGTGGTATAGTGTAGTTGGTCATTCCGATTTCTTTGGCTTTGGCTCTCACTTCAGGTTCATTGACTTGGATTGGTGGTAAAACTCCATTAATTTCATAATATTGCAATTCTTCTTCTATTGGTATCATTGGTTTGGAAGAGTCAATTGGCTTGGAGAATGATTCTACTAATTTAGTTCTATCGAACTTACGTTGAGTGGGAACTGGTTCATTTTTGGCTTTTTTAAGACCTTCGGTTAGAGATTTTTTGTTGTTAGTGAATTGCTCTACAGTTTTGTTAAGATCAAAATTAAAATCTAAAGTTACTGGAGCGTTCCACTCTCCCACTTGAATATTAGCAATAACACTGGCACCTTTAAAGTCTCTGAATTGAGCTTTGTTATTTAGGAAAGCGTTGACTTCACTAAGACTAACTGGCGGATTGAAGCTAAGTTGGCTGATCTGCGACGATTGCGGGTTAGAGTTGACTGGAACGGAAGCCTTAACCAGTGGAAAACCAACATTACTAACTATTAGACTAACTACAGACATTACACCAAAAATAGTTTTGGACTTACGTAATATGCTATGTGTGTGTGTGTGTTTGCAAGTGACCAGAAGGTGACATATATAACAATAATTGTTAACAAAAAAAGATAGATTGTCTGTTATTATCTGTTGTGTATAGTAATATGTATGTGAAACTTTATTGTCAAGCTGGATTTTGCTATATATCTATACAATAATTTTCCATCAAAAGTATAATTTATAAAATCAAAATTGACTTTAACTTTTGCCAAAACTTTTTAGATCCTGAAACGAGTTCAGGTTAACAACCCTGCAAACACATCAAACAAACCAAACAACTTAACTTTTTGACATAAACCTCGAAACAGAACAAAATGTTAACTATGAATTTTGATTTATTGTTGCAATATCCACTAGGTTTTTTACTTGGATTGATTGCCTTTGTTGCTATTTTTATTCCTGCAGTGTGTATCCATGAATTTGGTCACTTAATCATAGCTCGACTCTGCGGCGTCCGTGTCCCAGAATATGCAATTGGAATGCCTTTTACCAAGAGAACTTTTTTTGTTAGAAAGTTTGGAATTATTTGGTCTTTTTATCCAATTTTACTTGGAGGATTCGTTAGACTTTTTGGTGACAATGATGCACTCGATCACGCCCACGAGACCAACCGAACAAATCCTCAAGCTGCCAAAGAAGAATATCGAACAAATCGAATCGAGGAAATACTTTCAACCAAAACATTACAGTTTTTTTTGGAGGATAATGGCTTAGAATATGATTCCCAGTGGGAAAGTTTTGAGAACTACTCACCCAAAAAAGATGAACAATTGCCAGATGGACTACTCAAATTACAAAAACAATTAGAAACTTTGGTAGATTGGGAATGGGACAAAGAAAAAACTGCAACTGATACTTTTTTTAGTAAGAACTGGATTCAACAGACTCTAATTATTCTAGGTGGAATTACTTTCAATTTTTTGACTTCGATAATCTGTTTTACAATAATTTTTGCCGTTGCTCTTGGTGGTAATATCCAGCTTCCAACCTCGGGAATTGCTGAATTATCCAAAAAAGCTAACATCAAATCTGTTTCTGATTATGCCAACTTCGTAGCTCTAAAAAATGGAGTTGCCGAAAAAAATAACATAATTACAGGTGATCTATTGTACTCTGTAGCTGGCAAAAAAATTACTGAACTACGAGACACAGAAGAACTTTCAGAACACTTGCAAACCAAAAAAAATCAAGATGTAGAAATAGTTTTTGCCAAAAAAAATTCGGATCAAATTCAAACAAAAATAGTTAAATTGGAAGAGTTAGGTGGAAGAGTTCTTTTTGGGATTCAAGGTGAGCTTATTAGAGATGTCAAATTCGAATCCAAAGGTGTTATAGAGTCGATTGGTTTTGGTATTGAATCAACCAAGAGAATTACCCAAATGAACTTTGATATATTAGGCAAAATTGGGGAAGCTCTACTACCACAAACTCAAGATCGTTCCGCTCTTAATTATCTTGGCGGACCTGTTGGAGCTAGTAACCAAATTGTCGATTTATTCAAAAAACTCAACTCGGATCAATGGATTTCGTCATATCTTCAGATTCTAGCTGCGGTTTCAATTTCACTAGCGGTCTTTAATTTGTTACCAATTCCAGCCTTGGACGGTGGTCGTTGGGTGATCATAACTTTAACCAAACTCTTAGGTCGCCGTAATCGCAAAATCGAAGGAATTGTAATTGGCTATTCATTCTTGTTCATGATGGGGCTTGGAATTCTAATTATGTTCAAAGACAGCTGGGGAATTATCTTCAAAAAGTAAATAATACCAAGTTAGCAAAAGTTAATTTGCACCAAATTGCCACTTGTTAAGGTGCTGGCAGTTTAAAGACTGACTAGGGTTTCTTTCTAAGTTGGGAATACACAAGTAATTTAGTGAAAGGATTTCAACCTATATTTGTCATTCTTAACTCCAAGCTGTCATCATGAACATTAATTTTGAAATCTAAAAACTTCAAACTCAAACATTACTCTCCAAAAAGAGGGTTTTTTATTTGATTAAATTGACCAAATAGGCTTAACGTGCCAACATTAATGAATGTCAACCATAACTTCCAAACTCTATTCCAAGAGTATTCCCAAAAATTTGAATGGCCAAAGAATCGACCTTGC
>JAYUKQ010000066.1:0-14113 GCA_043764315.1 bacterium
GTTAGGAATCAAATCTTTTTATTAATTCCCTTTATAGATAAAGTGTTCTCAGCCATTAATCGAATAACTTGGTCAAGTTGTTAGCGGAATGGGTATAATTCTGTTTATCCTCTTCTCAAGTTAACTGATAATTAAAATCAAGCCTGCTTATTTATTAGAATTAATAACCAAATACAATCTTGAGCACAATCCGATGTTTAAAAATTCATAATCTTAACCAAAAAAATAACCCTGAAATAAATCAGGAGCTTTTGTTTTTTATAATAGACTAACCAGCGTATTCTACCAATCGATTCTCTAAGAAAGCGTTAACTTGAATCTTAAAGGGAGATTTGATTGTGTCGTTGATCTGATTAACTATCTGTCGAGTTGCATCCGCCACTTCAGCAAGTTCAGTAGTTGCAGGATCAAAAAATACCCACAATTCCCTACTTCCTCTCATAATAAAGGATTTTTGAACACCTTTAATATTATTAGCAATTCTTTCAAGAGCTTCCATTCTTTGGTAATAAGCTTCAGCCGTTTCTTTACGAGCTCCAGGTCTAGATCCACTTATATTATCACAAGCATCAACTACACAAGCTTCAATACAAAAACCATTGACACTGTCATGATAACTTTGAAAATCTCCTCCTGTCTCGTGGTGACTAGAAATACATTTTTTGATTCGCCAATCAAGTCCGAACATATCACAAATTCTTTCACCAAGCTCAATGTGATTACCTTTTGGTAGTTGTTCCTCATCTACTGCCTTTCCAATGTCGTGAAGCAAAGCTCCTTTAACACATATATCTCTGTTAATCGGGAATCGGGAAGTAAATGTCATATTAATCTCATCAACTAATAGACCTGCAAGTTTTGCCATTTCAAGACTATGTTTGAGCATGTTTTGACCATAACTTGTTCTGAACTTCAATCTACCAAGGATTCTAATTAACTTTGGAGAAAAATCTACTATTCCAAGTTCTGCCGCAACTTCCTCACCTGCATCTTGAACTTCTATGGCAATTTCTGACTTGGCTTTTTCATACATTTCTTCAATGGAAGAAGGGTGAACTCGACCATCATCAAGGAGTTTTTCGACTGTTCTTTTGGCAATATGACGCCTAATTCCACTGAATCCTGATATAGTTACGACTTCTGGAGTATCATCAATGATCATTTCTACACCTAAAGTCTTTTCTAGCCATTGAATGTTACGACCTCCTTTACCGATTAATTTGCCTTTATCTTCGTCGCTATTGAGTTTGACAACTGTAACTGTCATTTCGTTGGCAACTTCACTAGAACACCTTTGGATCGCCAGAGAAACTATATTTCTAGCCTTAATATTAGCTTGATCTTCAGCTTCTTCTAACATTTTGGACTGTAATACTGTCATATCGTAACCAATTGATAACTTAGTTGTGTCCATGATTTCTTGAGCAGCTTGTTCACGAGTAAAACCAGCAATTCTCTCTAATTTAAAACTAACTTCACTATCAATTTTCTTCTGCACCTCTTCTAATTCTAATTGCTTTTGTTTGAGTTCAGATTGTGAATGAATTAATACTTGTTTAGCTTCTTCTAGTGATTGTTTTTGAGAATCTATGTTGAATTGAGATTGTTCTAATTGCTCTTCTTTTTTGGTTAATCTGTATTGAAAATCAATTTCGTAGTTTCGTAGTTTTTTTTCTTCATCTTGAATCTGTTGTTGAGCTCTGACTTGGTATTTTTGAGTTTCTAATTCTGCTTTTTGTATTTTTTGTTGATAATCTTGTTCTAGTTTTTTTTCTAAGTCTTTGCGGATTTTATCTTTCTCGATTTGTAACAAGTCATGTAATTCAAGTTGGCTAAGTTGCTTTTTTTTGGCTTTTATGAGCAAAAACCACAGGCAACAAGATAGACCAACTAATAGAATTAGTAGTAAGTATAAATAATAAATGTTCATATTTTTGAGTTTTAAATTTTTACTGATTCTTTATAATTCATTGTTTCAAGAACAACTAGAATATCCAAGCCAAGATTTCTATTGATAAGTTTGGCAAGTATTCTGATAATTATAAAGTTAATCCAATCCTTCCACACAAAGACTTGAGTGTCAAGCTATCAAATAACCCAAATTTTGGACAAATAAAAAACACCCCTGTCTAGAGGGTGTTAGTGAACATTACGAAACTTATTAAATTTTTATAAATTGTGGCTAATTGGAATTATAATATAGAGGGGAAGACTTAGCCGATCTTTTCCTTACACAAATATAGTGTGTGGGTGTGACACTTTTTGATGATTGTCCAAAAATACCTTTGTTAAAAGTAAAAAAGAACCTATTAAGACTCTAAATTGACTTAATTTGTTAAAAATCAAAATCTATTCTGCAAATACTTGAGTTAGATATATATTACCTAAACCTAAACCAGCCTTAGTATAGCTTGGATTAAGCATATTAGCTCTGTGAGACGGACTATTGCGGAAAAATTCCATCATCCAGTTGATATCTTTAGCTGAATGATAAGCTACATTTTCAGCGTTGCAACTTGTTCCAGCTCTTTCACATCTTTGGAATGGAGTTGTACCATCGATACCATAGTGATCTAATTTTTTATTATTATTCATCCACCATGAATGTCCACAAGCGACACCGCTTAATTTTGTATCCAAAGTTAAAGGTCTAACACCATTTTGTCTTCTAAAATCATTAATCTGTCTCAAAATCTCTTGACTAGCAGAATCAGGACATGATCCATTACTAGGATTACCATAGTTAAAAGTTTGATAATTTGGTTGTAGACTATTGTAACTAATCATATTATTGCCTGTGGAAGGTGTAGAAGGGTTACCACTAAGACTGTTCCTACTATTGTTTCCAAGTGTTGTACCGTTACCGTTTGTAAAAACAAAACCAGTGTAAGTTACCTGACTAGTTGAAGTTGAATTGGAGAAACTTGAAGAATTACTAGTTAAAAACTGATTGTTTGACCTAATAGAATTAGAAGAAGTGTTATTTGAACCAGAATCTGATCCATCGACTCTAACCATTCTCAAAATCGATCTACCGGAATTATTAGATTGTGCTGTTTTCACTTCTCGAGTTTGATTAGGAAGTTTCATTTCATAGATTGCTGATGCAGATGTAGACGCAAATGCTGAACTGACTACAACGGATAATGTTGCAATTTTGATTGTTTGCTTGATAATTTTGGAGATTAACATATTTGTATATAATTTATGTGTTTATTATTTAGAACTAATTTTCTTGATAAGTTTTTATATAAATTTAGTGTATATTTCGAGATTTCAAAAGATTTATTTATAATTAAAATTACAACTCTTATGAGCTGATTATTGATAGTTTAGGTTAGGTTTTTACTTTGGTCAAAATATACCTAACCCTAGATAAAATAAGGATAATTAGACAACTCATTTTTTTTATAGTAATATATTTATATGTCAAATTTTTTAACCAAAATTATTTTACTATTGAGTTTAAGTGTTTGTTTTTTAAGTTTTAGTTTAACGACTATTGCTCAAGAAGCAAACGCTCCAACGGAAACCAAACAGACCGCAACGGGTGACTTTACACCACTTGATCCTTGTGTAACTTTTGGTAATTCTTGCCTCAAAGGTATTGAACAATTCCAAAGTGAAGAAGGTGGAATCAGTGGTATTCTGGCTTTTCTTCAAACTGGTATTAACATCGCAACTTATATATCTGTACCAATTGCAGTTGTTTTTATAATAATTGGTGGTTATAATATGATGAACTCTCAAGGTGATGAAAAAAAATACGCAAGTGGTTTGAACACGATACAATACGCTATTGCAGGTTTTGTGATTATACTTTTGGCTGGAACAATTATTGGATTAATTATTGGATTTAGCAAAACTGATCTAAATTCAAAAGCTGGAAATGACCAAAGTCAAACTGAACAAACTAGTCAAGAACCCTTAATAGGTAGTAACCAACTTCAAACCACAAGAGGTGAACCAATTGACACATTAATCAAACCTAATACAAATAACAACAAAAACAAACAAATCTCTACTCCAGACAATACAGTTACTACAGTTGGTGAAGGTAATTGAAAATTCTTAACACAGAAGTGAATCCCTTACAAAAAGCATAAAAAAAACTCCCTGTTAAGACAAACCTGTCCCATTAGAATAATCAAGTCAAAAATAGATATATACTCATTTGACTAATTACAGTTCAAAACTAATTTACACCAAATTGCCCCTTGTTAAGGGGCTGGCAGCGAAGCTGACGGGGGTTTTTTTCAAAATTGGGAATTGTACAACTATTGTATTTAGTGAAAGGAGTATTTTTAAAAAAACTGCAAAGATTCGAATAGATTATTTAACAACATTATCATTCAAATATACAAAAAAATAATACCCACCTAATTGATTTTAAGTGGGTTTTTCTAATGGGATGGGTCTACTATATAAGGCTACTTATTTTTTGAGATAATTCCTCAAAATCTATTTTGTTCATTGTAGGGCAGCTTTTTTCATTGATTTTTTTACCTTCTACAATCGGCACAATATGAATATGAGTGTGAGGAACTTCTCTTCCATCGATAATCATTCCAACTCTAAGGCAATCTACTGACTCGAACACAGCCTTAGCAACTTTTTGAGCAATTAATTGTAAGTGTGTATAAAGTTCTGGAGGGTAATCTATCCAATGATCTATTTCTTGTTTTGGGATAACTAACACATGACCATAACTAATGGGGAATATATCCAAGAAAGCCAAACATAAATCATCTTGATATACTTTGTAAGCTGGAATTTGACCTGAAATAATTTGTGTAAAGATAGAAGGCATATAGCATTTACTTTGATAATTTAAGCTTAAGTGGTTTCAAGTTCTGCTTCAATTTTTGGAACTTCTTTAGCAACAATATTCAAATTGTAATCTAACAATCTCGAAGCCAGACGAATGTTAACACCTCTTTTACCTACCGCCAAAAAGGCTTCTTCAGGTTGGCAGTGAATATCAGCCACACGATTTTCTTCGTCAATATCAACTCTATCTATCCTTGCTGGTTCAAGAGCATCCATAATCATCAAATTTAGATCATCTGGCATATATTCTATAACATCAATTTTTTCTTGCATTTGAGAGTTAATCTCACGCATGATATTAGTGATACGAATATTCTTACGACCAAGTATTGTACCAACTGGATCAATATTTTCCTCTTCCGCTGCCGAAACCAAAAGTTTTATTCTAGCACCAGCTTCTCGAACAATTTTTTCAATTATAACTGAACCGACTTCAACTTCGGGGATTTCTTGTCGAATTATAGCCATTACAAATTCTGGGGCTGATCTGGAAAGAATAATCTTAGCGTTACCTTGTTCATCTTCACGAATATCAAGAATAACGGCTTTAACCATTTGACCTGGTTTGAATCTATCGTTAGGACACAAAGTTTCTTTACCCATGAACACAACGGTTTGAGATAGTTTGACCAAATAACCTCCTTTCTTGGCATAATCAATCTCTATGGTAACTAGTTCGCCCATTCTTCCTTTGAATTCCTGAATAATTTTGCTGTGACGAGAAGAATTGATTGATTGCATTAGAACTTGACGACCGATCTGTGACGCAATACGACCAAAATTAAGATCTGTGGAACTAGTTACTTCAGTACGAATAATATCACCAATTTCTACATTTGGATCATATAGTCTAGCCTCTGATATAGATTGCTCTTTAACGGGAACAATAACTTCGTCTACAATTTTAATTTCATCAAATACTTTGTATTGACCAGTATTGATATCGAATTCAGCCACGTAAGATTTGTCTTTATCCCCGAATTCTTTACGGTAAGACGACGCAATTGCTCTCTCTATAGCTTTGATGATTTCATCTGGATCAAGATTTTTTTCACTACAAACATAGTTAATCATTTCTTTTAATTGGGATAAATCGGGTGACATAATATTAAAAATTAGTTTTAAAGGTTTTGGGTCTAATTGAAGTCTAATTGAATTTTGTACTAAAAAAAATCGCATATAGCGACACAGAAATAAATCTATTTTTTTATGGTTATTTTGTCAAGATATTTGGCAAAAGACAGAACCTCTTAAATGAGGAGTAAGTTATATAGTTTGGTGGACCCTAAGGGAGTCGAACCCTTTACCCATCCGTGCAAAGGACGTATTATACCGTTTAACTAAGGGCCCAATATTGTTACAAATCAAAGGTGGGGTGAATGACGGGGCTCGAACCCGCGACAACCGGAACCACAACCCGGGACTCTACCACTGAGCTACAATCACCATGTTGAAATTTGATTGAAGTTAACCTAAGCCAAAATGGCGGAACTGACGGGGTTCGAACCCGCGACCTCTGCCGTGACAGGGCAGCGCTCTAACCAGCTGAGCTACAGTTCCATAAAATAATGGTTAATGTAAAATGTAAATTGGTTGCGGGAATAGGATTCGAACCTATAATCTTCTGGTTATGAGCCAGATGAGCTACCATTACTCTATCCCGCGATGATATATATTCTAAATTTTGGTGGTGGGTAGTATAGGATTCGGACCTATGACCTTTTCGGTGTAAACGAACTGCGCTACCACTGCGCCAACTACCCTAATTACCCCAAAAAACAGCCTTTTTAATATACAACACTTTCACACTTCTTGTCAAATGTTAATGTACACTAGTTTTTTAGATTCGAACAGTTTCAAAAAATATAAGCAAATTCTATGTTGACAATATGTATATTGATTGATTTTAATTAAGATTAATTTTAGTTATTTTTTATTTATGTTCACAGGAATCATTACTCACAAAGGAAAAATTCAAGACATTAAACATACTAGTAGTGTTTATTTTAAGATTCAAGTCGATCCAAGTTTTACTAGTGATTTAAAAAAGGGTGACAGTATATCAGTCAATGGATCTTGCCTCACTGTTATTGAATTTGAACAAAATTGGTTTGCACTACAATTAATGCCAGAGACTATGAAGGTTACAGCTTTTGAAGTCAGCAACGTTGGCGACGAAGTTAACCTTGAAAAAGCTTTAGAATTAGGTCAAAGACTCGATGGTCACTTGGTTCAAGGTCATGTAGATGGTATTGGTATTGTTGACAGCTACATTCAAGAACAAGATAACTGGATTATATCCATTGAAATTCCAGAAAAAATCCGCAAATACATAGCTTACAAAGGATCAATCTGTATTAACGGAGTGAGTTTAACTATTTCTAAAAAAACCGAGTTAGGGCTAGAAGTGAGTTTGATTCAACACACACTAGATTGGACTAACTTAAAAAATTTGGGAATAGGTTCTAAAGTTAATATTGAAATAGATGTTATTGCAAGATATGTAGAAAATATGATTAATAAATAAATTGTGACTATTGTAAATACAAAACTGATTATTGGAACCTCTCAAAGAGGTGTTTTTTTACCAAGATAAACTAGAATTAGAATTAATTTTGTGATAAAGAATTATAAATAAGCCAGCGTGACCAACTGTATACACTCCTCCAGCTTTATTATTACTAACCATCTGATAACCGTATTCTAATGATTCATTGGCCAAACTGGTTACACCATGATTACTGTAAGCCAAACCAACAATTGGATTCCATACTCCTCTCATTATACCTGAATCCACATAACTGCTAACCTTACTTGCAAAAGTGCTCATAACGCGATTGGTTCGATTACGAGGTTGGTTAATCTTAAAAGCAGTTGGCCAGATATTCTCCAGAGCATCAGGGTAATAAATATTCCAGTTGGTGTGATAATTTTTTTCAAATCCAATATCACCAGCTATTGCCCATCGGTATGACTTGCGACTTTCAGACCACATTTTGGTATTAACCCCAAGTTCAATTCTTTGCAACATACTGGTTGTCGAATAATAAGCTGGAATATCTTTTAATTGCAAAAATACTTTGCGAGCTTCTTCCAAACCAGTTATAACTTCAACATTATCCATTAGATATTTTACTTTGTAGTCAGGCTTAGTCCAAATCAAACCATCTCTATCTTGAAGATCACGAATAGATTTGATTGCTAATTTCATAGCTTGTATATATTCTTGCGTTTTGATTGTATTTCCTGTTGCTTTGAGCATACAACTAACACCAGCTAAAAAAGTGGCAGAATAGGAATCCACACTATCCATCTGTCCAGTGTTAATTTCTTGTCCTAAAGTGAAGTTATGATCATGAACAATTCCAGTTAGAGGTCGTTGTTTGGATTGGTACCAACTTAATGCATTCCAGCCAATTCGAGTTAATTCTTCTTTGTTAATATCTGTACCAAATTTGATTTCGGTAGCAATTCCACAAACTGCAAAATTAGACCAATATGGAACAATTTTGCGTGAACCTGTGGTTGTCTGACCGTACATTGCTAGTGCCCCAGAAGGTAGAACTGAATTTCGAATATGAGTTAAAAAAATATCTGGGTTGACTTTAGTGTTAGCTTTAATTCTAACTTTTGAAGTGCTAATTTGTGGTAAAAAAAAGCTTATTAATAATAAGGTAACTAAAATAATATTTTTAATTTTTTGGATTAGAGTCATTTTTGTCTTGATTTAAAGAAAATAGTAGTTAAGATTTTTCTTTTTCTAATTAGGTAATTTTAGCTTACAACATAGTCAGTGTCAAGGTTAATTCTACCAAATAAAAAATACTTTAGCTTGACCAAAAAATGGCAATATGGAACATTTAGATATTATGTCCCGTTTACCTTTAGGCAAGATTTTAACTGAATTCGCCGATTTGAATACCAAATTATCCTCTATCCAAGACCCCAAAGAAATGATGACTCTTGGCAAGCAACAAAAATCGTTATCAAAAAAAGCTTTTTTGGCTGAAGAAATACAAAAATTAGAAAATACAATTAAAGACAACCAAGAATTAATAAAAAGTGGTGAAAGTGACGATATGTTGGATCTCTTAAGTGAAGAAATAGCTGATTGCAAAGGTGAAGTCGCCAAAAAAGAAAAAGAATTATTGACATTACTTGCACCTGCCGATGAGCGTGATTCTATGGATATTTTTTTGGAAATCAGAGCTGGAGCTGGAGGTGATGAATCAGCAATTTTTGCGGCTGACTTACTCAAAATGTATTCTACAATGTGTATCAACTTAGGTCTCAAAATAAAAATTTTGTCTTTGTCAGAAAATACAGTTGGTGGTTATAAAGAAGTAATTTTGGAAGTGAAAGGAGAAAATCCATTCAGTTGGTTCAAATCTGAAGGTGGAGTTCATCGAGTTCAACGTGTCCCAGCCACCGAAAAGCAAGGTCGAATTCACACCTCCACAGCTTCTGTAGCTATTATGCCAATAGTTGATCAAAATTCTAACTTTCAATTGGATCTAAGCGACGTCGAAATTGTTGCTTCAACTTCACAAGGTGCTGGTGGACAATCAGTCAATACAACTTATTCTGCTATTCAAGTTCTGCACAAACCAACTGGAATACGAGCTCAATGTCAAGACGAAAGGAATCAGCAACAAAACAAAATTAAAGCTTTGGATATGTTAACTTCCCGTGTGTTTAATCATTTTGAAGAAGAGAGACTTGCCAAAGAATATGCCGAACGTAAAGATCAAGTTGGTCGAGCTGATCGTAGTGAAAAAATAAGAACTTATAACTATCCTCAAGATCGTGTTACTGATCACAGATACAATCTTAGTTACAATAATCTTCCATCGATTATGACTGGCGGTGTACTAGAAATTATCAATCAAATCAAAGAAGTAGAAGGTGAAATGGCAATTAGCAACTTGCACGGTTAAAAAAATAATCAAAGAACAAAACCCTATATTTTAAGGGTTTATTTTTTTGGGTCAAATTATTCGCTATTCTGGTAATATCAAATTTTTATCATCTTCTAGTGACATTCCATTTTTAATTGACTCTAATTGTAAATATAATAAATCTGCTGCTGCTTGAGCTTCTGGATTTATCCTAGGTTCAGCGTGCCACGTTGCGGCTTTGTCCCCCCAGTAGATTCAGGTTTAACTCTGTGACCAAGTCCAAAGTAGTCAGCAATAACTCGCTCGTTAGTACCTCCCAATTTTCCAACTTCTCCAGACATACTACACAATTTCTTTTTCAGCTTCAAATTTGGCTAGGACTTCATCAATGGTAGACGTATAACCAAAGTAGCTTTCGGGAATAGAATCAGCTTTACCGTCGACAATGTAAGCAAAAGATCGGATATTATCTTCCATTTTGATATACACTCCCATTTCACCTGTGAATTGTTCAGCAACGTGCATATTTTGGGTTAAAAATTTGTCCAGCTTCCTAGCTCTAAGAACCAATCCACGATCATCATCGGATAATTCGTCAATACCAAGAATGGCAATTACATCTTTGAGTTCTTTGTACTTCTGGAGAGTTTTGATTACCAAATTGGCTACACGATAATGTTCTTCACCTACAATATCAGGTTGCAAGGCTGTAGAAGCCGATTGAAGTGGATCAATTGCGGGATAAAGACCTTGTTCAGCACGGGATCGTTCTAGTACCAACGTTGAATCAAGGTGGGCAAAAGTCGTCGCAGGTGCAGGATCAGTGTAATCATCAGCTGGAACGTAGACAGCTTGAACCGAAGTAATTGAACCTTTGTTGGTGGAAGTGATTCTCTCTTGCATTTGACCCATTTCTTCAGCCAAATTAGGTTGGTAACCTACAGCAGAAGGCAAACGACCAAGAAGTGCAGAAACCTCTGAACCAGCTTGAGTGAATCTAAAAATGTTATCTACAAAAAGTAAAACATCTTTGCCTGAATTATCACGAAATTCTTCCGCCATCGCAAGTCCAGTCAATGCAACTCTAAGACGACAACCTGGAGATTCGTTCATTTGTCCAAAAACCATGGCGGTATTAGGCAAAACTCCAGAATCTTTCATTTCATGATAAAGATCATTACCTTCACGAGTTCGTTCCCCTACTCCACAGAATACTGAATAACCGTTATGAAACCTTGCAATGTTACCAATTAATTCTTGAATTATAACTGTCTTGCCTACACCAGCACCACCAAAAGCACCAACTTTTCCACCTTTGATGAACGGACAGATTAGATCAATAATCTTAATACCAGTTTCTAGAACTTCAGCTTTGGTAGCTTGATCAGTCAAAGAAGGAGGTAATTGGTGGATTCCACGACGCTTAACATTAGCTGGCATTGGTTCACCGTCATCGATTGGATTACCAAGAACGTCGAACATTCTACCAAGAACAGCTTCGCCAACTGGAGCCATAATTGCGTTACCAGTATCCGTTGCAGTATCGCCACGAGCAAAACCATCAGTTGCATCCATAGCAATGGCACGAATTGTGTGAGCGTTAACGTGCTGGGCAACTTCGAGAGCGAGAGTCTTGTCGCCTTTGATAACTTCTAACTTGTTATAAATAGATGGTAACATGCCTAAGTCAAAAGTGACGTCAACGACTGGACCGATAATTTGTTTGATTGTACCGATATTGGGCATAGTTGTATTAAATTTGAATTGTATTTGAAATAATAATGCTATTGATTTGAATAAAATTATGATTTGGACTTAGAATTATTTTACTTTAGAACTCCAGTTGGTTTGATATATTCTGGATCATGATTAACATTAGACGGATTATTATTAATATACTCTCTAAGTTCGTCTAAATTAGTTAACGCTGGACTCTCTCCCCCAGTGATATCTTTTACTTCAATATTTGGATCTGCTATCAACTGTTCTATTGCTTGTCTAGCAGTAATTTCCACTTTTGGTTTTGGCATAAATAAAATTTTAATTAAGATATAGTTCTGATATAATCTAATTATGGTACTTAGATTTGATGGGGTTGTTTGGTCAAGTTGCTGTGTGAACTTTCATAATTTTTAATAATCTATAGTTATATTCTGATGATAAGGTCAAGTTGCCTTGATTTTGTCGAAGAAGCTGGATTGATTCTAGAAGTATATCTTGGATTAACCTATTTTGTTCTAATTGTTTATGAATATTGGATTCAACTTTTAATTCAGCAAGCTTCTTGTACCAAAATGGTTTTTTGTCTATCAAGAATGTTTTTGGTTCAACAGAATCTTGATTAGTCAATTCATAGATATTTAACATTTGTTCAAAGAATTCAATTCTACTACGCGAATCTTGTGACATTAATTGAATATCTACAGCAGATCTGTTGAAAAATTCAATGAAACTTGCATCTCTCAAAAAAAAATCACAATTTTCTAGTTTAATGCTCTCTAAGTGTTCCAAATTACAAATAATTATTAAATTTTTACAAACTTCCGCCGACAATTTCGGCAATTTCTTGAGTGATTTTGGCTTGACGCTGACGGAAATAAACTAAGTTAAGTTTTTTTTCTAGTTCTTTGGCGTTGTCTGTTGCCTGATTCATCGCAACCATTCTCGCACCTTCCTCTGCTGCTTGAGTAGATAGAAGGCTATAATGAATTTCGGCTTGTAGAAGTAGTGGTAGAATTTCTTGAACCAAATTGCTTATTGATCCGTCAATATTAGCTGGCGTGTTAGATTCTATATCTTTGGCTTGAAGTGGTAGAATCTGCTCAAGATTGATAGTTGACCTAAAAGCCGCGTTAGATTTGGCGTAACTTATCATTAACGACTTGTATTTGCCTGATAACCACAAACTTCTAACAAGTTCACTAATTGGTAACGCTGTGTAAGTATCAATATCTTTGTAAGGACCATCAAAAGATGCAAGTACTTGACCACCAGTTCTGGAGATAGCCCGTTTGGCTGGACGATTAACAAGTACCAATTCGATCTGATCTGCATTAGCAATATCGATACCTTGAGCATGAAGTTGCTTAACACAATCTCCCACAGCTGTTCTGTGCAGACCACCGCAAAAACCTCTCGATGGAGCAATTAGAACTAATAGAATTTTACCTTCTGGATTACCTTTGATAACACTCGGTAAAGAGTCAGTTGGTAGACTAGATAAAGCTGAAGCTAATGAATTATAAAGTTGATGAAAGTACTTCTCTAACTGTAAGGTTTTTTGGGTGTATCGCCGCAGTCTCATCGCCGCAATAGATTTCATGGCTTTGGTAACTTTGGCAGTGGTTTGAACCGACTTGATACGATTTTTGGTGTTACGAATAGACGACATAAAAAATAATAATTCAAAATGTTTGATTAAAAATTATTTGTTAAACTGTGAGTGAATTAAATAGTTTATTTAGTTTTTGGACAAAAGATAGCTAATTCGTGAATTAAAAACTACTTATTAATAACCTTACCTACTCCAGAACATTTATAAAAGTAATCAGTTTGTTTGACACAATCAGGACGTGAACCGAATTCAAATTAAAAACAACGAGTTAGTTATCTACCGAAAGCTGAACTAAGATCGCCACTAACAAAACCAGAAAATAATCCAATTAATGTATAGCCGATAATTGCTACAAAGAACAGTCCAAAAAGACAAGCGGTTGTAATCCAAGCTAGTTTGGCGTGTTTTTTGACACCGAACTGTAGGATTAAACTAACAATCAAACCAATTGGAGTTAGAATTATAGAAGCTCCAACCGCCAAAAAAGCCAAAATTCTACTTATTCCCAAAAATACACTCATTGCACTTGCAGACTCATCTCCAGCTATCGCTGCTTGAGGATTAGCAATTAACGGACATTCTCCAATGCAATTTTTTGGCAATTCAAGTTGAGCTGAAGCTGGTAAGATTGTGAATATTGCTATAATAAAAAAGATTATTGTAAGTAGAATAGTTTTGAAAGACATATAAATATAATGTTGATTTTGGAGTTAGTTACTGAAACCAATCCATAATATACATAATTGTAATTTAGATTTATTTTCTTCACAAATTCTTTCTAATTCAAATTACTTTATCATAAATTCACTATTAGCAAAAGCTTTACATACTTCCACCATGTCCGATTTAGTTTCGTCAAGCCACTTGCCTGAATTCAATGAATTAGTTAATTCTGGATAATAAGTTGTAAGGAATTTGCGGAGAGAACCACAGTAGGAACTGACATGATTAACATCTAACTCATCCATAAAGCCATTATTAACAGCAAAAATACTAATAATTTGCTCGGATTGACTAAGTGGATTGTAAGCAGGTTGGACAAGGACTTGAG
>JAYUKQ010000067.1:0-1156 GCA_043764315.1 bacterium
ACAACAGTGTTAATACCACAGCTACGGTCAACAATTCAGGAGCGGTAACAAGTCCAACAACCAGTCCAGCTAGTCCAAATCAACCAAACAATGGAGGTATTGGAGTGTTAATTAGAACTGGAGGTAATCAATTACTTTCCATTCTAATTCCTTTGATCAGTTGGATAACAATTGTTGGTGTGTGGTCTATATCCAAAACAAAGGGGAAAGAATAGATTAAGTCAGAAAATAGATTATAGCCTTGAAAGAGGTTTTATTTTTTTGATATTGAAGCTTGACAAGTTAAAACTAAAAATAGACAATACATTCATGTCTACAACCAACGTTAACCTACAAACCGAGGAAAATAAAGAAAATATAACTATAGATGATGTTATCGAAAAACAAAAATCGAAAAACAAAGATGATGTTGAAGCTACAAAATCTACAAGAACTCATCCAAACAACTGGAAACCAATAGCACTAGCGACTATTTTGGGTCTGGCAATTGCAATTGCAATTATTGGGTTTCAATCATTTCAAGTACAATCACAATCAGACAAAATTAGAAAGCTAGAAATAAAAGCTCTTAATGAACAAAAAAATCTGGCACAAATCGAATCTCTTAATCAACAACTTCAGACTTTAACCCAAGATATAACTGTCAACAAATCTGATCTTGAACAAAAAACTAAACTTCTTGCTGAATTCCAAGAAAAAGCCACTGGACAAGCCGATGCAGTCAAAGCAAAAGATACTCAAATAGCCAAATTAGAAACTGAAAACAAAAACTTAGCAAACAAAAATGCAACCTTAACAACGGAGAACGCTGGTTTGAGAGAGAATGCTGTAAACATAAGAGACAGAATCAACACACTGTTCGCTCCAAAAAGATAAGAATAATCTGACCAAATCCAAAATAAAGCCAAAAAGAAAACCCTATTTTTAAGGAGATCCGTCTCATTAGAAAAACCCACTTAAAATCAATTAGGTGGGTATTCTTTTTTGTATATTTTGGTAATGATTTTGATTTGAGATAATGTTGTTACACTCCTTTCACTAAATACAATACTTGTACAATCCCCAGCTCCAAAAAAACCTCAAAGAAACCTCAAAGAACCCCAGTCAGCTTCGCTGCCAGCCCCTTAACAAGGGGCAATTTGGTGTGAATTAATTT
>JAYUKQ010000068.1:0-3871 GCA_043764315.1 bacterium
TATTAACAACAACACAGCTGGTGCCAACACAACCAACAACAACAGTGTTAATACCACAGCTACGGTCAACAATTCAGGAGCGGTAACAAGTCCAACAACTAGTCCAGCTAATCCAAATCAACCAAACAATGGAGGTAATGGAGGTAAAGGAATTTTGACTCGAACTGGAGGAGATTCAAAAACCAAGATTAATTTTATTGATTTTATTCTACACATATTTTCTCAAAATACATTCTAATGTGTGGATTCGCCAAATGGTGTAATTACAAATTTTTGTCCTACTCAAAAAATGATATTCAAGTTTTTGAACCCAAAAAATAAATTCAAAATAACTGATTTGGGGCTATGATTAATAGCTACTTGCTAATACTCAAATATAATTAATCACTTTAGGGTGTTTTTGAACTGACAAGTTTGACATTAAAGCAACTAAGTTGCATTATAGTTTTATGCCAAAAATTAACGATACAATATTACAATCAATAATTACTTCACAATTTCCAGTTGATTATAATACTATTTTGCAATATTTAGAATCAAAAAAAATTACACCCAACAAAACTACAATTTATAGAAATATTGAAAAGCTAGAAAATAAAGGTACAATCAGAAAAGTTCTTCTTTCAGACAAAAAACAATACTGGGAAAAAACTCAAACTAGCTCTCAATATCACTTTCACTTAATATGCAATTTGTGCAAAACAATAGAATGTCGAGAATTATCTAATTCATTAGATCTTAATTTGGCAGATTTTCTAATCCAAAAAACAGATCTCAATCTATTTGGACTATGTCGCCAATGTCAGTAATTCACTTATCAAAATTTTAATTTAATTCATTATATGTTCGATCAAAACACCCAAATTATATTCGCTTCTATTCTAGTTAGTCTTATTTCTCTTATTGGAATTTTTACCTTTGGCACAAAATCTACTAAGTACGCCAAATTTTTTGTATCCATTGCTACAGGTGCTATTTTAGGTGATATTTTTTATCACATTTTACCAGAAGTTTTGGAAACTCCCAATCTCGATATTAAATTAATTTTTAGTTTTGTACTTGGTGGAATTGTTACAATGTTCCTAATTGAATCTATATTTAGACACATTCACTGCCATGAAGTTGTAGAAGAAAAAGCGAATCCCCAAAAACATATTCAAAATCCAGTTGGAGTAATGAATCTCATTGGTAATAGTTTGCACAATTTTTTGGATGGAGCCTTGATAGCAGCTAGTTTTTTGATTTCACCTGTAGCAGGTTGGGCAACTACATTTGCTATTATTGCTCACGAAATACCAGTAGAAATGGGCAACTACATGATTCTAATTCATTCAGGCTACAGTCGATCTAAAGCTTTGTTTTATAATTTTATTACAGCGGGTTTTGGCTTAATTGGTTCCTTAGCTATAATCCTTATAGGAAGCCAAATGGAATCTAACTTACCTTACATTAGTGGTTTTGCAGCAGGATTTTTGCTATACATAGGACTTTCTGACCTAATTCCAGAGATTCACACCAACCATAACAAAAAACATAATTATATACACTTTGCTCTTGTGTTACTTGCTATTGCGTTCATGTATTGGTTAACCAAAATGGAATAAGTTAAAGAAGTAACTAAATCACATTAATATCACTTTATTTCTTTTACAAAAATAGTTTTTGATAAGTAATAGTCAGGTCAAAATTGGGTCAAAATTAATATATACTTAGGTGTAAAAAATTATTAAACAACTAGATACATCTTTGGTAATACCAAATCATAAAATATGACAACTAATACACATAACACAAACCTACCACACATCAAATTGTGGTTTTGTTTTTTTTATTTTGTCTGTGTAGTATTGGTTATAATATTACCTATGGTTGTATTAATTGTTATTAATTTTGGATATAATTATTGGTTGGATTCTAATCCAATAACTAATCTTATTTTTTGTTTACGACTAATATATCTAAATTTTGGGTTTTTATTTTTATTTTTCAAAATGTATGAATATTGGGAACATTCTTTTGTCGTGTTTCAAAGTGTTAGATACTTAGCGTTGCCTCCTCAAAAAATGATAACTATGGAACTTAATATTCCAACCAACTATGATTACGAACCAACTTCGCTGATGTCTTTTTTTTACTCAATTGCAACACTTTCAAGTCAACTAATATAACCAAAACTTTGAAATATAATTATGGAAGGTCTTTTTCAGAACTGACTTTTGACTTCATTGCTCACAGAGGTAAAATCCAATCCTACATCACCTTTCCAATCAAAAAACAAGCAGAAATAATCCAAATATTTCACACCTCTTTTGCCAAAATAATTCTAAAAGAAGTAGATAATCCATACACCAAATGACCTAAAAAATGGAATAGTCAAACTGGTGTTGAAGGATTCAATGCGTTAATTGGTTTTAGTATTGGTAATTCCAAAAGTAACATATATCCAATTGTAATGCCCAGCAGTATGAGTGTCCAAAAAATGCCAATGGATATGTTAATGTTAGCGATGCGAGACATGTTGCCCAATCAAAAAATAATCTTTCAACAAATTTTTAGATTCAATCCAGGCAATGCAATAAATAACAATTCTTTGGCAAAAAAAGAGTTTGAAGAATATCGAGATCAAATATTCAATCAATATGCACCAACCAATGATCGTAACCAAAAAGATTCACATGCTTTTGAGGCTATTGTTCCAGATTTCAAAAGTGCTTTAAATAATGTAGCTAGGCATTTTGATCTGGCTTACCCAACATATTCGTAAAAGATAATTGTACTGTGTAGAGACAAAGAAGAGTCAATTAAAATATATAAAGATATAGAAAGAATTGTTGAGGTTTATGTTAATAGTGTAGGAGATTTTTTTGGTTCGAATTATCTCAACATAGAATATATAACTAGTACTCATCAAGAATATAATAATAGTAATACTATTCACCCAGATTCTCAATCCGTATATGACACCTACAAGTTTCCAACCAAAATTCAACCGCAGTTAGAAGCTATAATTGCTCAAAAGTATCAAAAGTATTTTTATCCAAATGAGAATAGGTATAGAGCTAAAGTTAACTATCAATCATTAGTAAAGCGAGATATTGATGCTCCGTGGAATAGTAACCGGAACCTAACTTCAGCAGCTTGTATTCCAGCTTTCTTTCAACTACCATCTCGATCTGTAGGTCAACCAATAGTTAACAATGATATAAGTCAAAGCAGTCTACAAGATTTGAGAAGTAATTTTGAGAAGTAATATAAGAAAAGCAAAACTACCTATCTCACATTAAATCCTAAAGTGCAAGACCAAAATTGACAAAATGCAACTTAGTTGCAACTATTTATCTTGATAAATCTTACTAAATATGATCAATGCAGAAACACAAGTAGCAACACAAGTAGCAACACTTGAAAGACCAAAATTACAAGGCAGTATAGAGCAATTGATAAGACAAACGTTAGAAGCTAGGCAAAGACTAACAATAATAGGAAATGAACCGTTTAGTTTGGATCTACCACAAACCATACCCGAATCAACTATTCAAGAATATTTGAGTAATACTAACATTTGTGAAAGACCAAAAAATGCAGAAAGAGTTTGGGTTCTCACTCAAGAAGAAGCAAATGAATTGATTCAAAAATTCAATCAATGGAATCTATCAAGGCAAGGTTTGATTACAGCTCAAACGTCTTTTAGTTCTGGGGTCAATATTAGTGACCAAGCCATCGTAGATTCTTTTGGACAAAGTGACCAGTACCTAGATTACTATAGAAGAAATAGGATCTAAAGAAACTTTTTAGGTGATAGATTTACCTCTTGAATTTAGGAATTCTATTATTAGATCTTTCCTTCTTTGTTTTGTTGTGCCACAGTGGT
>JAYUKQ010000069.1:0-13875 GCA_043764315.1 bacterium
TTACAACTATAACCAACCACCAGAATTCAATACAGACTTGTTAGCCACTCCTGAAACTGCTCAAGTTAGAGATGTTAGAGAGATGGGAATTATGTCAGCCAACGAAAAATTTCAACAAAGTCTAGATCAAATTAGACCTCAAAATAAATCATACAAAACTGCTAATATATTTGATGATATATTTAGTATATTTACACCAACTGAAACAGAAATTAGGCACGGTGACCCACAATCAATAAGTGCAAATGATTTAGATTCATTCTGTAAATACAATCATGGTGAAAATGCAAGTTTTAATGACTTTAATGGATATACAAGCACCTTTCAATGCTTAGGAAGATATAAAGAATATGGAACTTCAATTGGCACTGGTTTATCTATTGGAGGATCGAGAGGTGAATCTAATGAAGCTGTTGTTATCCAACATAATCTGAATGAATTCTGCCAACAGTATTATGGACCATACTGGCAATTTAGAAGTGACATTTCAGGAAATGGGGGTTGGTGCCATCCTAATTTTTAGGTTTAATAAATTATCATGAATAAAATTCTTATATTCTGTTTATGCTTTATTTCGTTATTTATGTTAACTTCTTCAATAAGATTGAATGTTAATTTTAATGAGAAGTCAAAAGAATCATTTGATCGAGTTTATGTTGGTTACATCAACCACAGACTGTTTCCAATATATCACTTCAAGTATTTTAATTGGCGTAGCATCTGGGAATTACAAAACTTTTGTTCAAAGAAAAATTACACCTATACCAATCAAGATAGATACAACTTAAGCACTCAAGAATTAACCTGTTCAGATAAGAATGGGTTTCCACACTATTTCCACATATCTAATATGTGCAATGGTACTGATAAATCCAAAAAATATTATATTTCATACAGTCTAGACAATCAAATATTTGAATGCTACTACGCAGAAATTAATTAACCACACAAATAATTAGACAGACCTGTCCCATTAAAATAATCAAGTCAAAAATAGACATATACTCATTTCACTAATTACAGTTCAAAACTAATTTGCATCAAATTGCACCTTGTTAAGGTGCTGACAACGAAATTAATAACCCAGAATTTACACCTTGGGCTTGTCATGATTATACTAGAGGATAAAGTACCGTATGATCAATCTAAAAAAAAATCTAAAAACTTTTGTTATAAGCGCTGTAGTATTACTGTCAATAATAGCCATTAATCACGTTAGTCCTAATTATTTTTTGGTGTCGCGTGATTATATAGACTACGGTTGGGATTTTTATGTAAAAGTAGATAATTTTCAAGATTTGTATTGTAATTACTTAAAAACAACTAATTCATCAAAACTATTTAGTAATTACAAAGAATCGATTCACAACAAAAAAGATAGAATAAATGCTAATTATAACTGTCATGGTTATAGTGTTTCTAACCAAGAAGCGTGTAATTATTCCAAGCAAAACGGTTCTAATTATGAAACTGGATATAGATACAAACCAGGTTGGTATACAGAAGGTTACTGCTACAAATTATACAAATTATTCTAAGATGGTTTAATTTAAGATATTTACAAAAATGTTACCATGTTAATGGAACACACTTAATTAACTCCATCAATTTGGGTGACTTTCTAACAATTCAAAAATTAACCCACACAAATGTCAACGCTTAACTAGAAGAGTAAAAAATTATTCAGTAATTACTGTCATCTTGAGCCAGACGAAAAATCCACTGTGGAAAATAGACTGCAGAATCAAATCAAAAATATATCTTGTCAGTTGGTCTTGTTAAGTAACTTGTTTACTCCAGAATTTCAAAAACAACTTATGGAAAATAGGGGTGAATTAGGTAATACACTATTTCCAAGCGAAGGTAAACTAATTGCTAGTGGAATTAAGGTGCCAAAAATATGCAAAAGTTTTTGAGATGTAATCGCATGTGCAACTACCGTTCAACAATTGGGAAGTTTTTTATATGAAGGATATGAACACAATCTTAGAAAAAGTCAATATGTATTAAATCGTAAAGAAAAAGCTGAAGCTGATTGTTTTATTAATCGAAGACAAGGCGTTGACTCAGTCTGTAGCAAAAAACGTTGGAGAAGAGGTTACGTATATGTAGGTCCTAATACTAATTTTGGCAACTATCAATGTGAACTACTTAAATACTAATAATTTCATCACTAATATGCAATTAACCAAAAGTACAACAACCTATTTATCACTTTATATCTTATGTAATATAATTCTAACCATTTTGGAGTTTCAATATGGCGAATCAATTGTCAATAAACAAGATTGGTTAACAATAATACTGCTTAAACTTAGTTATATACCAATAATATACTTATTAATAAAAGATAAATTGCTTATTGTATTAGTAGCTTTAATCATATCAACGATAAGCATGAATATTGATTTCCTAATTGGTTATACTATTTTAATAATATTTTGCATTGTAAGGTTAAAATACAATCACACTAATACAGTTACGAAAATAAAACAAAATACATTAATGATAATATTAAGTGCTGTAAGTTTATTTGGGGTTACAACCAAAATATATCAAGGTGAAATTCAACTTCCTTGGTTTGGTCTATATATAATTACCTATGTTATGTTAGTTATTAGTAATATTTCAATTGTAAAATTATTAGTTAATTTAAATGTTAACTTCTAAGATGCACAAATACATACTTTACTACTTTATGTCATTAGGAATAACTATCTTTATGGTGGTTATAATAACCTTTTGTTTTGTAAAAATAAGTAAAAGTGATATTGGTATAAGTTTGAATTACTCAAATGACAGATCAGTTTGGCAAAAGTGTTATACAATGTATAGTAATCCCCGATTCAAAGGAAATTACTGCAAACTCAAACCCGCTGAAATTAAATCATCAGTTTATGAAAATTAATTAACTCCACCAATTATTAGGTGGTTTTCTGTGTCCAAAAAATAAAATTACAATCTTGTCACAAACTAACACAAATCATTAACTCAAAAAACTTTTAGTAGATCAAAACAATCTTAATCAACGCTACATATATTACAATTATTAAGTTAATCATTAAGTTCATTGACCATAGGAAGAAAAAGTCTTTAGATTCAAAAGTAGAACTAAAGGACGCTTTAAGTTTGATTTTTTGGAATTGTTATTAATGTTGATTTTGATTATCAATTACAACTTTTCTAATTTTTTAAAAACTAAATATCTTTTTTTATATGGCTAATTATACCGCACCAGATTCATTTCCAACAGAATCATATTCAAATCCTGAAACAGAAAGAACAGCAGAGCAAATGGGAATTAACTTGAACAAATCAGAATTTCAATCAACTTTGGAAGTTTTAAGAAAACCAGAATTGTTGGCACGTCGAGGTGATGTTGAGCCAATAGATAGAATGGGTGGTTCAGAAGGTGTTATCTTTTGCCAAAATACACACGGATCTAATAGCGAATTAATAAGCTGGAATGATAGACAAAGAATTATTACTTGTACTGGTAGACCAATTGGTTGGAATTTCGGTGTTCAAGGGAGACAATCAGGTGGAAGTATTTCTGGTTCCTCACATTCGGAAAGCCATGTATACAATCTTGATAATGTTTGTAAGTATTTTCATAACAGAAGATTAACTGGGAGAGCTAGACTTTTCCAAAAAGTGTTTGGAACTTTTGAACATCCAAATTACTCTCGAACATTTTATAGAGATGGTGAATGTATGGGAGTTTCAAAATATTAATTACTATGAAAATTTATAAACTAGCCATAATTGGCTTTTTTTGCTTATTTATATTCACCTTAGTGATATGGCAACTAAAACCTATTGTTATTAACAAAATTTATTGGGCAGATAGATTAGTTTCGTACTGCAATGATAAAAATATTTGTAATAATATCCAATCTGAATTTGATTATTATAGGTGGCAGATTAGACCGACTGAAACAGTAGAGCAAAAAAAATTGTGGGAAGATAGATTTAGTGACTATTGCTGGTTAATTAATCCTGAAATTAATAAAAATTTATATTCTTTAAATGTAAAGCTAAAAATTGCTCCAGAAGAAATACATTGTATATTCAATCCAATTAACTAAAGCACAAATACGCCAAACTCACACCATACTATTTTGTAGGATTAGGAATAACTATTATTGTTTTATTTGTGTTTTTGGTTGTTTATGTACAAATTAGCGGTAAAGATTTTGGATTAAAAATAAATTATTCCAAAACTGGTGAGCTTGTAGAAACTTGTTATACAATAACTAACAATCCCCAATTCAAATCTGTGTACTGTAAAAATAATTCAGACCAATTAATCCAAAAAGTATATGATTAGAATTCATATAATCCACCAACTAAGGTGGTTTTTTTACCTTCCAATCAAAGTCTCCAAATAATGACTGGTAATTGAGAATTGTTGTTTGATAAGTGTTATTTGATTCAAAGCTAATTGTTTGTTCTTGTCTGTAATAAGAGATTTTTTGGCAATGATAAGAGTGTTTTTGGGAGTTTCGCCCCATTCTATGAATTCTATAACGCTGGTTCGATAACCACAACTTTCTAATATTAATGATCTAATTGTGTCAGTCAGAATTTCAGCTTGCTTTTCAAATAATATTCCGTGCTTGGTTATCGACTTGAACAAATTGGATGAATCTTTGTTGGTTTCAATATCTTTGCGGATTTGACGTTGACAACATGGAGCCAAAATTATCAATTCAGCTTGATTCTTGATTCCTGCAAAAATAGCTTCATCAGTCGCAATATCACAAGCGTGAAGAGCAATAACTACATCCAATTCGGTGTTATAATAAT
Source organism: bacterium (assembly GCA_043764315.1). Lineage (GTDB taxonomy): Bacteria > Patescibacteriota > JACMRA01 > JACMRA01 > JACMRA01 > JAYTWQ01. The sequence continues at coordinate 4,810 of JAYUKQ010000069.1, forward strand.
TCGAGATTTGACCTTGCTCAAAAGATAGATTGCCAAAACAACATTTGCTGGCAATTGCATTAGTTTGAGTAACTAGTTCCTGCCGCTGCTCAACACCGATTAGTTTGAAATTTTTGCCAAGAGTGTTGATACAATAATCATACAGTGCAAAAGTCAAATAACCTTTTCCAGCTCCCATGTCGTAGATTATCGAGTTGTCGTCCAAAGTTTTGAAATACGGGGCAACGCTTTCTATATATTTGTTGATCTGTTTGAATTTGTGCTGCATTTGACTTTTGATCTGACCATCAGGTGACAACAAGCCAAGCTCTACCAAATATTGATTACTGGCTTTAACAATTAACCTATCTTTGATTTTGTTATGATCCGTATTAGCTTCTAGTTTAACTTTCAGAAGTTTGGTTATTACCTTGAAATTATTATCCAAATTCAAAATATGAAAATGTTGTTGAGTTGTAAAAATGTCTATTATCGCAAAGTTGGACAAAATATTGACTTCAATCTCTTCCATACCAAGTCTGAAACTAAAGTTTTTGGTAATATCTTTGGTCTGATATCTGTACACCAAATTCCACGATTGTTCACCTTTAACTCCGATTTTTTTGGCAAAAATGTTCCTAACGTCCTCGTTTTTTTTGTTAGTGATAGTTGGTTTGCTAAGAGTTATTTTGACTAGTGTAGAAGTTTCAAAGCTTCCTGATAATAAGTTCAAAATGTCTTTTAATTCAGAGTTCTTGGAAATTTGATGCAACATATAGATGAGTTTAAAAAAATTAATAAAGACTATTAATTCCAAAGCTGTAATTATGAGTTTGTTTCAGGGTTGAAAGATAATTTAATGTTTACAAACTATTCTAAGAGAGGATTTTTCTCTGCACTCAAGATGACAATCTATTTGCACTACTTTTTAGTAAAACCTACTCTACGTATATTACAACCTTGGCGTCAATTGACTTGGTGGGAAGTTTGAATTTGGTTGGTTCAGTTGTGACAATGTTGTACTCAATTTTTTTGTCCAAAGCTGTTTGAATTAGACTTATTAACTTAGGATCACGAATTAAAACGTTAACTTTTTCTGGCAAGGGTGTAACTGGAATAGCTGTGTATTGATTGTTGATCTGAATATCACCAAAACCAAAATCTTCCAAAATCGTATATATTCTGTTGGCTGACTTGGTACTGTTACCAATAATATAAACAGATTTGTCGACGACTTGAGTGGTTTCAGCTTCCGTTAATATATTCTTCACAACAGTTTTGGCTTTGTATCTGGATTTGCCCGCCATAGCTTTGGTACCAGCCACTTCATCGCCGCAATAGTTAATAAAATATCCTTCAGAACCAGAACTATCATCACATAGTATACCGTTATCAGTTGTCCACACAACTCTCAAAAAATTATTTTGTAGGTCTACATTTTTGACTATTGAGTAAAGAGATTTGATTTCAGCAGCGTCGATATTGGTTTTGACATTCTCACCAAGGATTTTTAGAAAGTCACCTAATTTTAGAGCATTATCGAGTATATTTTGAGATTTTATTTTTTGGAGCATTGCTTGAACTACAATAGATTGTCTCTTGGATCTAGCAAAATCTGTACCTTCACCATTGTTACCGTGACGAGAACGAGCAAAAATCAAAGCTTGATCTGAATTCATTTTTTGAAGACCTGCGGAGAATTTTTGACACGCCAAATAGCCATAACTTTCATTTGGGTATTCACAATCGGTAAAAGATTTTTCTACATTAACATCGAGATTACCAATGGTTTTGATCACCTGCTTAGTGCCTGAAAAATTGGTTATTGCCCAGTAGTGAATTGGAATCTCGTATTCTTTACTCAAAAAAGCTGCCATTTCGGAAGCACCACTTCCCTTGGATAATCCTTCAGCTGTTTGGTATAATTCATTAATTTTGAATTGATCACCACGATACTGAATCAAAAAATCTCTCGGAATATTCAGAGTTACAATTTTTTTGGGAACATGATAGTATGAAGCGATAATTATTGTATCTGTTAAGCCGCTAGAACCAGTGTTATCTGCTCCAATCAGAAGGAAATTAGTCCGACCTTCCTCTTGACCTTTGATGGCTTTTTCTGGTGAGAATAACTTGGGAACATTATTAATACCCGATTGGATATTGCAAAACCAGTTAGTACAGTCAGCGCTGGTGCTTTGGAAGACTTGTCCACTTGTAAACACAACAAGATAAGCAAAATAACCCACTAAAACGAGGACAATTAAAATAAAAAAAGTTAGTAGTTTGTTGAGAATTCTGGACACTCCAGCTGGCTCGGTCTTCGCTTGTGAGACGGATTTATATTCTTCTTTATTATTGAAAGTTGGCATTATAAATTCGATTGTATTATAGGCTATAGTCAACCCAAAATGAGCCAGCTTGTCAATTTGATTGATGTTTTGATTGACATTTTGTTCCACTTAAGAGAGGCTACAAAAATGCTTTCTATCGGACTTGTAGGACTGCCAAATGCAGGTAAATCTACTCTTTTTAACTTATTAACTTCTAATTCTGTACCCGCCGATAATTTTCCTTTTTGTACGATTGACCCATATGATGGAGTCGTAGCTGTACCAGACCCTAGACTTCAAATTCTGTCTAACATTAGCCAATCAGCCAAAATTGTTACAGCCATGGTTGAGTTCAAAGATATTGCTGGACTAGTCAAAAATGCCTCTTCTGGAGCTGGACTTGGCAATCAATTCTTGAGTCATATTCGTGAAGTTGACCTCATTCTTTTGGTCGTTCGCTGCTTCCAAGACGACAATATTATTCACGTTGAAAATCGCGTCAATCCAGATGAAGATGAAGAAATATTACTAATGGAACTTGCTATTCATGACCAGAACCTTTTGAATAAACAACTTATATTACTAGCCAAACTCAAAGGCAAAGATAGTCTGTATGAAGCCAAAACCAAAGCAGTAGAAGAATTACTCAAAAGGTGTGATAATCTACCAAGCAAGATTAACGATATTGACGATCAATACTCCAAAGAAATCGAATACACCAAGTGGCGAAAATCCCTCAATCTACTTACTGACAAGCCAATGGTTAGACTTGGTAATATTAGTCAAGAAGGAATTAACGTTGATTACACCAAAGATTTTGAGTTGGATGTGAAGCTGGAATCCGAGCTTGCCGATATGTCCGCTGAGGAAAGAATTGAATTCGGTTATGGAATTGAAACTGGCTTGGATAAATTAATTCGTCACTGTTTTTACAAATTAAACTTGGCTACATATTTGACCACTGGTGAAACTGAAACTAGAGCTTGGACCTTCCAACAAGGAATGCTGGCACCACAATGTGCAGGAATTATTCACACTGACTTTGCCAAAAAATTCATCAAAGCGGAAGTTATCAAATTCGATGATTATGTAACCTTCGGCGGTCGCAAGCAAGTCATGGAAGTTGGCAAAATGAGAATGGAAGGCAAAGAATATCCAGTGCAAGACGGCGATGTAATCGAATTCAAAATCGGTGGATAGATTTTAATTAAAAATGCAAAATTAAGAATTACAACTCTTATTCTACAACACCTTACTGTAACCCTAAACTCCAAGGCTGTCATCCTGAACTTGATTCAGGATCTAAAAGCTCACAAAGTATTTCATCTGGAACCAAAAGTGCAAAATTAGCTGTCATCTTGAGCAAAGCAAATATCTCTTAACAACAACTAACACAACCTAATCAAATCCGTTTTTTAATACAATCAAAAAACCCTCATGGTCGAGGGTTAGATTTCAGTTTAATAAAAATTGGGATGAGTACCACCGCTTCAACAAAAATCAAATATAAAATTAGTCCTATACTAAAATTCAAATTGATGATTAATACATATGAACACAATGTGAAAAAGATTAAATTGAAGATATAAAATATAGTATTTGACTTTGCAACGCTCTTTAATGCCCAATAAAAAATATAATTAATTACAATAAACAAGATTGTAGGAATGGAAAATATAACCAAATCAGACCACCACGGTAATGAATAAGTCATTATACCATTATCAATAATTTTATCTTTGAACATAGAGTGAATTGTAAATTAAAAAACCCTCACGGTCGAGGGTTATGTCTGGATTTTATTTTTTTTAAAATATTGATTACCAAAAAATCTGTCAAAATAAGTAGAATTAAATTACCCATTAGCCCAACTAAAATGTAAATATAATCAGAAGTCTTAACTAGGTTTAATTTTAATGATGACAATACTATTATTACTGCCAATAATTCAAATACAATAATATTGAAATAACTTACTTTAATCGAATCGAAGTGTAGCTGAGAACTTAATAATATTTTTACTACAATTCTAACTAGTATAACCGCCATTCCTATTTGTAAATAAATATAAAATATACTTAAAGTACTTATGATTGGAAGATCGTAAACTGGTTCCATATGTAACTCTTATGGTAAAGTATTTACAATGTGATTGGGAGTAATTATAACAGGTAGATCAAGTACAAAAGTGCTATTAAAATCTCTGAATTTCCTCCAAAAAGATAAAGCATAAGTGGAACAATAATTATTTCCAAAAGTCTCATACCGAGAGGGATAATTAACATCTCTACTTTTAGACCAATTGTAGTAATATGTATTCCACCCACCTAAATCCATGAAAACACCATTATACTTGTAGTTACTTCTATAGCCAGAGCCAAAAGTTATGTAATCCCAATCATTTTTTGATAACCATGACCAAGTTCCTTTTTTATAATAGTTTGTACCGTTAATGACAGGATTGTAATAATGAGCAATTTCCCATGGATTATCAACATTTACAGCATCATAGTCACAAATATTATTTGATCTTGCACCGTTAAAACATACATAATCACCTGATGGCCATTTTCCAAAGGTATTATGCATTCCATAATTATTCCATAACTCCATATACGCATGACCATCTAAAAATGACGAGATGTTACCACCAACACCAGTTGCCCAAATACTCATTCCCATATTAGTTCCAAAGTTGTTATAACCTGCTCGGAAACTTTCACTTGCACCTGTATGACAAGTCCAAAGTCCCAGATCAGCTCCCCAGTTGAGTCCACCGTAAGAATCCAAGCACAAATCTTGATTATAGAGTGTAGCCAATCTTCCCTGTTCATCGAAGAACCATTTTTGGGAAGCTCCACCATGACAATCCCATACATACACTTGAGCTCCAGCGTAGAAATTGCCTCCATAGACATCAAGACATTGGTTGGTATTATTGAGTCTAATTTGATTAGTTCCATTGTCGAACCAGAATCGTTGAGTATTGTAATCACCGCTTGTTGTTCTAATTTTACCTCTTGTTCTGTAATTAGTATCAAATGTTATTGATAAGCCATTGTTTTGTGAACCGTATAAGATTAACGCATTTGCTGAATTATTCAAACCTTTAGCTTGAGTTGAAACTTGTCCGACTTTAAGGATTGAATCAATCCATGATGATTTTGGAGTTTCTGTAATGACTGTAGGTTCTTGTTTGTCTCGAGATACTTCTACAACTTCAGCTCCATAGTCTCGGACATTGATTCCTTCTTTGATGTACATTTCAGCTTCCATTGTACTGAACTGGGGTTTGACAGACTTGTTATCTTTATCTTTGTGTTCACCATTTTTGATCTTAGTCAGATGATTCAAAGCTTTGGTCTTTTCTTCTTGTTGCTTGTTTTTATTGTTAGCTTTTTCGGTTTCACTCAATGCGATTAAATTAGTTGCATCTGCGCTGATTAAAATCTCAATACAGTCCAAAACTTCTTTAGTACAAACAACTTTAGAATTAGATTTTGTGATATTTTTTGGTTTGGATAAATTATCTTGTTCAGCCTTAGAAAGTGATTTGCCGTCTTTGACTTTGATATTTTTATTGGATAAATCGGTGTTTAATTGTACACTTCTGCCTGTGAAAGAAATTCCTGTGATTGTAGTTGTTGCCGATTGTGAATTAGTTTGTAAAATGCTTTTTAATTCAGATTCCAATTGCTGTTGATTTTGTTGCTGCTTTACCTTCAAGTCAAAATCAGCTTTTTCGATTGGTGTCATTACAGCTAATCTGTCTTGTAGTCTAGCATTGGTGAATTGAGCTTTTTGTTTGAGGTCAAGATGTCCAAGATTAGTGATATTCAATTCTTTGGCTTTGGCTCGGTACTCGGCTTCGTTGACCTTGATTGGTGGTAAAACTCCATTGTTTTCATAGTATTGTAAGTCTTCTTCGCTAGATAAAGTCATGCTAGGTCGATCAGGAATCGGAGCTTGGAAGTCTTTGATTAATTTGTTTCTATCGAATTTTTGGGCTTTGGGTTGCTCTTTATTTTTGATTGAATCCAAAGTAGTTTGAACAACTTGATCTAATCTTGTTTTGGTTTTGACTTGGTCGTTGAGGTCGAATTCAAGATTACTTGGTATAACATAGTCACCAATTTGAATTTGAATTTGAGCGTTAATCGTCGGTTGAAGCAAACTTTGGTAAGGTGCCAAAAACTTATGTATCTGATTAAGATCAATCTCTGAATTGAAGGTCAAAAAGTTGAGTTGCTTATCTGGGCTGGTTGATACTTGAGACGAAACTAACAGACTATTAGAAAGTAGAGAAGCTACTACAACGGAACTTACAGCCATAAAACTTAAATGTTTTGAAACTTGTAATATGCTGTGTGTGTGTGTGTTTGCAAGTTCAACTTAGAACTTAACTTGAATGTGGAAAATGATTGGAACATACCAAGAATACTACAAAAATGACAAAAAGACTACAAAATGTACTTGTCAGTTGGAGAATGTTATAAGTTAGGTTGGTTGTCAAACTATTGATTAATTTGGATTTTGAAGTTATTTAAAATAACGGATTCTAAAATAAATTCAGAATGACGTGTACTTTTTGAACTAAATTGCCCAAAAGTGGTTACCAAACTATACTTTGACATGATCGCAAAATAAAAATATAAACTTTGTATGAATTTTTTACTCAACTCACTCCCAGTCGTTCTTTTTTTACTAATTGCCCTAGCCTTTGCTAGTATCAAAATAGTCAAACAACAAACAGCTTTTACAGTTGAAACTCTCGGCAAATTCAGTCGTGTCATTATGCCAGGACTCGGTTTTATAATTCCTTTTATAGAGACTACAGGCAAAAAAGTCAATCTATCCACGATGAATATGGATTTGTCTATCTTAGCAATTACGTCTGACAAGGTTAATATCATGATTGACACTTCTCTGATCTACAGAATATTACCAGAAAAAATCTATGAAGCGGCATATGTACTAGACAATCCTAATTCCACAATCAAGGTTCTGGTGGAAAACTCAATTCGTGCTTTTGTGTCGGGACTTACTCATGAAGAAGTAATTAGAGCTAGAGACGAAATGACCAACTATCTTGTAGATCATCTTTCTGGTAAGTTATTCGTCTACGGTTACCAGATTGAATCGTTTCAGTTCAAAGATATTAATTTGCCCAAAGAAATTACCGAAGCCATGAGTCGAGTGGTTGCCTCTAAGAGATTGCAAGAAGCTGCCCAAAATGAAGCCGAAGCCGACTATATCAAAATGGTCAAAAAAGCTCAAGCTCAAAAGGAAACTAGATTCCTACAAGGTCAAGGTCTAGCACTGGAGCGAAAAGCTGTTATCGACGGATTAGCTGAATCAATCAAAGAATTACAAGCTAGCACTGGCGTTACCTCAACTTCGATTATGAGTTTGATTCTAACTAACCAATATATTGATATGCTTCGTACAGTATCTACAGCAACAGGTTCCAAGGTAGTCTTTCTCAACTCTGGTGCCAGCGGTCTAAGTGACTCGATGCAACAATTCACAGAACTAATGAAAAGTGAAGAGGTTAAATAAAATTGCTATTAAAAAGAATATATCATACAGAAAAGTAGATAGTTATGAAAAGTTAAAAATTATTTTAGACGAAAAACTAGATGATATAACAAAAATATTAGCAGATTGCGAAGTATTATCGAGAAGTGAAAATGAATATATTAGACAACACATGGTCAATCTAACTAATCTTAGGAAAGAAATAGAAACTAATCTAAACAAGGAATTTGATCATGTGAAAGCGACACAACTAATTACTAACGCAAATAAATCAAGGCGCCATGTAAAAAGTTTAAACAATAAGTTACTGAAAGAAAGACAAGAAACTTTAGACCTGAATTAATTTCAGGTTTTTTGTGTGCAGTTGTGTGAGGTAAGCCTAAATATGTTAGCAGTAGGTTTTGACAGTATTAATAAGTTTGTGACAAGTTATACATGTATAATCCTCAAAAATATGTCTAATACTTCCACCAAAACTGCTATAGAAAGCCTACTAAAATCAGACAACCGACTATGGAACGAAGACAAAACTGACCTTAACCAAACCTTACTTATAGACCTTGTAGAAAACAACGATGAAATAATATTGGGCTTATTACTAGACAATCCTAAGACAAAAGCCAAGTTTTTTGTACAAGTCAAAAGTAGCTTGATATTCAAAGCGAGAGATTTTCGGTTCTTTATGGAGGAAAACAAAGTGGACAACAGCTACACGGCTTACAAAAATAAAATCGGACTTACAGACGGACGCCAATTCATCCGAGATACACCTGATGTAGTACTAGATTACCCATTCAAAGACTGTGTGCTGGAAGGAGGGCAAACCAAAGACGACACTAAGCGAAGTGAGATATTCTTCAATCAAGTGATAGCCCGCGACGAGATAGACCGATTACTAGACCCAAAAGCCTTCACAGGTTACAAACGCTACACAACCGACAAAACCACAGACAAAGGATTAGACTTTGAGGCTGGTAAAAATCACCCTCTTGACAAAGAGGGTCAAACGCAAAGCGTTTGGGGAGATTCCAAATATTTCAACCGCAACGCCCAAGGCACAATCACCGACAACCTCATCATCAAAGGCAACAATCTCATAGCGCTTCACAGTCTCAAGACCGAGTTCCGATCCAAAGTCAAGCTCATCTACATAGATCCGCCGTACAACACAGGCTCCGACAGCTTCGGTTACAACGACAGGTTCAATCACTCTACT
>JAYUKQ010000070.1:0-3863 GCA_043764315.1 bacterium
TGACTAGATTAGCACAAAAAATATCAACTTGTCAATCACTTACCAACCTAAAAGTAGCCACGCCAACGCATCAACGACTGCTTAGTAACTGAACCAAAATAACCAGTTGCTCCATACTTCCACACGAAGTAACCTTCATTTTGCATACATAATTGTAATTGCTTAACCCTTTCACTAGTTTCACCTTCTTGATAAGATTGACGCTTTAGATTGGCACAACTATTGTTAGACCTTTGATTTGGTAAAGTCATTACGTAATAATTATCAGTTTTAATTGGAGTTATGGTTGGAGTTTTTTGGGGAGCAATTGTAGCTTCTAGTTTTAGATTTTTGATATCACCCTTGGTTGAATTAGTATCATAAACTATAGGTTTTTGTTTATTTTTGAGATTGGCAGCATCTAACATAGCGTAAGTATAAGTGTTACTTGAAACCCCCCAACCGTTAGCTGTTATAATTTTCCAAAGACTATAGTTGCCCCAATAAACATGAGGAGTGTAACGATAAGTAGCTGCAGTAGCTGCATTAGATAAGTAAACATCATAGTTATCCAGAGTTCTAATATTATTGTTGACTTGATACTTGTCCCAATTAGATTGAGTTGCTCGCTCAAAGTTGAGTTGCAGTTGAAAGGCTCCCCAATTAACTTGATTCACGAATCCTGCATATTCCGAACCGCATTTGGACTCATCTGGACACCCCATTCCCATTGCCCACTTTAGTTTTACTTCTGGATCTCGCACAATATCATAATTTTTGGCACCAAGTAACGATTGTTCTTTTTCTAAGAAGGCTAGCATTACAGCTGGATTAATATTCGGTCTAATTCCATAGTTACTGCTAGTTACCCCAGTTGCGGCAGCAAAAATCCAATAACTAGCCAATCTACCTTGAACATTATATCTAGCCAGCGGTGAATTGATTTTGTCCAAATAACTCTGTATAGATTGTTCGGTTGAAAATATATTTTTGGCACTAAAAGTCCAATCACTAATAACGTAATTAGGATTAAATATTGGAACGCTACTTACTCCCAAAACATCTCTGGATTCTGTTTTTATTTGTTGTTGATTTAATATAAAACCTGCAATTAGATTTAGTACTAAAATACAAACTGTCATTATTTTGGCAATTTTGATCATTGTTATTTATTTTCATTTTTGTTTCAAATTATCTTTTTCTATTTTAGTTTTTAGTCACAAATTTCAAATTAACAAATATTTATGACCGTCGTCCTGAATATCGATTTTGGGATCAAAAAACTATCGATCTGTTCTAGTTTTTGTTTTTAGAAATTGTATCAATCAATTACTTGTTTTTACAGTTTGGCTCAAGTTAATTATTTTGGCAAACTTAAGTTGAGCTGTGTTAAAGTTTCCACAAAATTAACTTTCTTACTGTCATCTTGAGTATAGCAAAAGATCCACTGTGGAATAAATAGTAATGTTTTTGGGGTTTTAAAAAATGTTTGATTTATTGTAAACCATACACACAACCACCTCAATACTAACCACAAACAATTGATTCTATAGCTTATTTTGACTAGAAAGAAAAACTGCCCTAGAATATTACTATATATTATGACCAAATGGATAAAAACCTCGATCCAATCATTGATCCAATTCACACTAAAACAATTAACTCAAATCTTTTTTTTGGGTTTAATCTTTCTTTCTTTTTTTAGTTTGACAGTTACAGCTCAAGACAAACCCGTTGCGGCACTAGCAGAACCAGTATCATTAGCTGTTCCAGAAGCTTGCAAGTCATCACTTGCCAAACAAGAAGTTAAGGTTTGGGATTTGCCTAATTTGAGTAAGTTTTTGCCAATTATTCCTGTTGAATGTGGTATGAATAACGGCAGAATGCAACCTCTTGGAATCAAAGTTATTCCTGATATTATTATCAGAGTGGTAGGATTTCTTTTTGTAATGGCGTTCTATCTTATGCCTGGAGCGATGGTACTACTTGGATTCAATCTCGCTCTCAAACCTTTTGATCCTGGAGTGAATAAAACACAATTTACCGAAATTACTACTTTACCGCGTTTGATAACCAAACAAATTGGTGGAATCTTTGTAGGTTTGATCCTGATTCTCTTTGCTTATACAATTGTATTCACGATACTCAAACTCATAGGATTCAACGGTGAATACACCAACCTCGAAAGATTTTTTGAATAAATAATTTAAAAGAAAACAATACAATGCTCTCATACCTCAAATACATTATTCTCAAGCTAGCCATTTTTGGTTTGTTCTTAGTTTCTATTTCAGCAATAACTTCATTTGCTCAAACCGCAGCTCCAGCGGTGGCACCCACAAAACCAACTACAACTCAACAAACTGGAACTGGAGGTAGAGATCCTGGTAGTTTGACTTATCTTAATCTAACTAATTTTGAGTGTTTTTTTAATCAAGAAGGTTGTGCAGAAGAGAATACCCTGTATCCAAAAATTATCAAATTCCTCAAGGATATTTCTTTACCACTGGCAACTCTGTTCATAATCTTTGGCGGATTCGAGTGGATTAATGATAAGGATGTCAAAAGAACTTCAGCTCAAGCAACTATTTTTGCGGCTATCGGTGGCTATATAGTGATCAACCTATCTGATAAGATTGCTGAAGTGATCCGATTAACCATCGACCGAGATAATGGATTTAATCCTACCGCGATTAACGATCTACTTGAGAATTTAATCATTTTTGGTCTGAATATATCGACAATTGTCTGCGTAGCTTGTATTGTACTTGCTGGTTACTCATATTATGTTGAATACTTTTGGAACGAAGGGAGACAATCGGATAAGTTGAAGCCAAATGACTTAATGTACGGTGCAATTACAGGACTTATTGTTATTCTGCTTTCTAGACCTATAATTTACTTTGTAAAATCTATATTTGTTGTCGATAAAGAAGTTTTGACTTTTGATAAAAATCCGATTGTTCAATTGATTCAATCAATTCTAATTCAATTCGCTATTCCAGTGTCAGCAATTGCAGCGGTGGGATTCTTGGTTGTAGCTGGCTACTTTTATATGACGGCTCAAGGTGATCCCAAAAAAGTTGAAACCGCTCAAACAATGATCAAAAATGCTATAATTGGTTTTGTAATTATTTTGCTTTGTTCAACAATCGTTCAATTGATAACTTTCTTCATTAGACCAGTCGAAAGAACACTGCCAAATGTCGACAACAATGCCCGTGTAATTGAAGGTAACAAAGCGCCCGCCCTTAATCCAGGTGAGAATACTGGAACTCCTAGAATTAACGGTGGTGGAAGTAACAATGAAACAACCGCTCCAAGTCAGACTCCAACAGAAACAAGAGAACCAGCTGTCAGAAGAGATCCGATTTAAAACCCATTTAGGGTTTATTTTTTTGGAGTTATACTCATTTCACCAATTGTTACAGTTCAAAACTAATTCACACCAAATTGCTCTTTGTTAAGTGGCTGGCAGCGAAATTTACTGGGGTTTTTTGAGTTTTTTTGAGGTTTTTTTGGAGTTGGGAATTGTACAAGTATTGTATTTGATGAAAGGTGTATATTAGATAAAAAAATTGCAAACATCCGAATATATTATTTAACAACATTATCATTCAAATATACAAAAAAGGAATACCCACCTATTTGATTTTAAGTGGGGTTTTCTAATGAGACGGGTCTGCTTGTTAAGGGCAACTATATTGACTAGGGTTTCTTTTGGGATTGTGAAGGAGTGACTACCAAAAACTATCTACCAAGACTAGACCAAATCAGAACTGAACCAACTATTATAATTGCTATGAAGTAAGCTACTATCAAAAAACTTCCTGCAGTTGCACCTTTGATTTTTTTGGGATCAAAATTCTTAGCAATAGCCGCAG
>JAYUKQ010000071.1:0-50503 GCA_043764315.1 bacterium
GATGTAAGATCAAATGTCATGACTTGGGGCAACCGAGCAAATTCAAATTTTTCTTCTAATCCAGCTTTCAGTACCAACACCCCAAAGCAAAATTCTAACCCAAATCAACCACGCAAAGAAAGTGTAAAGCCAAACTTTCAACTTCAAAACACTAATAGATTCGAAATGATTCCAACTTCCAATCAAGAACTAGAATCAATGACACCCAACAAACCAACTTCAAAAAACTTATCAAATAATAACAATAGTCAAAGTGTAAACAATTCAAATAATAGCACTCCAAATAATAGCACAAATACCGATATTTTCAACGCAGGTTTAGCAGTTAACAACCAAAGTTTATATTCTTTACCAGACAGTTTTGACTCGGCGGCTAAGATAAGACAATTCTTAAGAGATAAAAATTCTTTTTTGGCTAACTATAAAGTCAATATTAGTTTTGAGTCTGATGACGACATTTTTGATCGAAATCCCAATCTTAGGTCTCAAGTTGGACAAAGTGTAGATTTTGCCGAAATGGTATGGAGGTTAGCTAGAACTCAACTCGGTAACAACTGCACCAAATCCGGAACATGTATCAATAATAGTCAAAAACCTATTAACCCAGCCTTTATTCTTGCAATGATACAACGTGAATCCGGTTTAATTTATGGACCAAACGCTAGACTCAATCCTAACTCCACCGAAGCCAAATTTTTATTGGATAGAACTACTGGTTTTTTATGCACTGAAACTACAGACAAATCCAAAAGTTGCTGGGATCAAAACCCCGACTGGAAGTATTATAAAGGTTTATTTCGTCAAACATTTTATATGGTTCGTAATTTGAGCCTCAACACTAATCACTGTCAAAATGATGGAGTTAACATGTATGGCAAAACCTACAAAGTTGGAGCAACTGTAACTCATACTAACCAGACATTTATTCTTGAAAATGGTGTGACTTGTGCTTTGTACATTTATACTCCACACACCTTTGCCCAAAAATCGCTATTCAAAATAATGAATTATCTGGACGCGAACACAGGTTCTTACAAAACCCAAAACCCAAACAACAACTCAACAAACTCAACAAACACAACAAACAGTACTAATAACAGTAGATTCAAACTAGTTCCAGCTAATTAAATTATACTTTATATTGACCATCAAAAAAATTTATCCTGAATTTATTTCAATATCTAAAAATTCAAATATTATTTTTATTGAAATAGAAGTTGTGTCAAAATTATCTACCCAAGACAAAGTGATATTTTTTATCACAAAAAAACTTCCCTATTAAAGGAAGTGTATGTATTAGCATTATTGGAGGCATCTAGCGGAGTCGAACCGCTCTGGAAGGTTTTGCAGACCTCTGCCTAACCGATCGGCCAAGACGCCCAAATATTTAGTTTTCTAATTTATTGTATCTAATTTATGTGTTAAATAACTCACATAATCTTAACAACCATATTTGACAATGTCAAGTTTCTAAATCAATTTTTTGATATTTAACCTCTTAATTTTATCATGAAATCAATCACCAACTTATCAAATGAGCAAAAAATAACCTTAGTTAGTGTTTTATTCAGTTTTATATTTTTATGGCTTATGGGCGCCAATGAATTCAAAAATAATTACCTTAATTACTCCACTGCCCTATCTTTTGCAGGATCATTATTATTTTTAAAAACTTTTTTATTCACAACACTTCAATCTGAAACTCACTTAAAAACTAAGAATTGGTTCAGCTTTGGTCTAGATATTCTACTTTGTTACTCACAAATCTATCTCCTAATGCAAGGTGTTAGGTATCTCAATCAAAGTAGCGATCCATTTAATACACTTTGGTTTTTCTTGGTTTCGTCAGTTATTTTTTTTGCACAAGTTTATATTACCAAACAGATCAAATTGTTTACAACTTTGATAATCGAAATTGCCCTCTTTGCCGTTTTAACTCTAACGTTACATTTGATTAACATATATACACCTGAAACGCAAATTTACCTTTTAGTACAAGTTGCAGTTGCATATACTGGATTAGCCTTTTCTTTTTATAGTTACTTTACAATGCTCAAAAAAACAATAGAATAAAAGAATTTTTAGAAAAATTAACATTGCCAAAAACTTCTAAAGAGTACACGAATTACATCTCAAATACTTAACTCTTAACTAGTTATCCCAGTAATTAGACAATATCCCAAATCAAATCATCTATTTTTGTTTATCTATGTTTAGGCATAATACTATATAAAAATGTTTGTTTCCGAGTTATTGTTAATCAAAAACAAATCATAATTGACAAGATAACCAATCCAAACTTGGCTTTAACCTATGAAATCAATAATTTATTTGGGCGGAGGTTGCTTTTGGTGCCTAGAAGCTGTCTTTCAGAGAATCCAAGGTGTAACGAGTGTTGTATCTGGTTACATCGGCGGAACAATAGAGAATCCAACTTACGAACAGATTTGCCAAGGAGATACTGGTCACGCTGAAGTTATTAAGATTGACTTTGACACAGATACAATTAGTCTTGACAAAATCCTAGAGATTTTCTGGTCGGTGCATAATCCGACAACACTCAATAGACAAGGCAATGATATGGGAACTCAATACCGATCGGGAATTTATTACATAGACCAATTGCAATTACCTATAATCCAACAAAATATACAAAAGGAACAACTCAACTGGTCAGATCCAATTGTCACTGAAGTGGAACTAGCCAAGACTTTTTACGAAGCTGAAAAATATCATCAAGATTATTACAATCAACATTCTTGGCAACCCTATTGTCAATTAGTTATTAGACCAAAGTTAGACAAAGTCAGGAAATAAATTAATATAGCTCTTTTAAATTAATTATGTTATAACTTTCAACTTTTACAAAATAACTTTTTGATAGATTAAAACTATTAAAGTATAGTATATTTAGAATCAAAATTAGAACTGTAAACTGCAAATATAAATACAAGTTTTTTGTTGAGAGAGATAACTTCCATTGACAATCAGATGTATATTTGGTTCAATAAATATCATTATGTCTAAAGCTAAAGTTCTCAACGCAGCATCATTTGAAGAAATGAAAAACCAATCAGGTTACTATCTAATTGATCTTTGGGCAGAATGGTGCCCACCATGCAAAGCGATGTCGCCAGTAATTGATTCACTTTCACAGGATGCTGATTTGAATTCAATTACATTTTTTAAGTGTGATGTAGATGATCAAACGGAAATTGCCGATTTTTTTTCTGTAAGTTCAATTCCAACCTTTCTTCTCATCAAGTCCAAAGGTGATGGAAGTCTCAATCTAACAACTGACATTATCAAAAAAATAGTTGGTACCAAATCACCATTTGACTTCAAAATTGCTCTAAAGTCAGCCATCAACCAATAATCAATCAATAAACACAACCCTCAAAAAGGGCTTTTTTATTTTATCAAAATTTTATGTACTGTAGTTTTGGAATTTTTAATTATATCTTTGGTTTTATAAGTATATTACTCATTATAACCTTGATTTTGATTGGTCTCAATTTGACTCATCGAGGTTTTCAAAAAAAACTACTAAAACCAGTTTTGATACCTTTTTTTGTTATTCTTGTATTTTGTTCTGTCAACGTTGTATCTTCAAGCCAAAAGCTAATTGATAGGATTGAGCCGACATTTTGCCTCAAAGTAAGAGATATTTATATTAAAAAGTAAACTTAAGGATGTAAGTTGAGCTGCATACAAAAATTCCACAAATCAGTTTGCTCTTTGAGAATTTGTTCTTGTGATAAATACTTATTCAGCCTTAAAAAACCATGAAAGCCCCACTCACAACCTATAATTCTATCAATACCAAACAGTTCTTTTAGTTCCAAAATATCACTTACGGTATCAGTGAAGTAATAACAATCGGTAGGTTTGACACCCCAAGAATCACAAACCAAATTAACCTTACACTCTTTACTACTACTAGTTTCAAAACCATAAATAAATTCAAACATGGAAGACTTAGAACCCAAAATATCTTTAATGTAATAACTAAAACCAGAAGAAACTATAGCCAATTTGTAATTTTTGGTGTTGTTAATGTCAGTAATTTGTTGAACGAAGCCCTCAAATAAACTCGGTTTAGCTTGTATCAATTTGTCACATAGGTGTTTCAAAAAATACCAATCTTTTTCCTTTTGTTCAGGACTTTTTTCCAAAGATAAAACAGGTTTACTAAAATAATTCAAAAATTGTCTTTTGACTTCATCCAAGTCAGTGGTTCCATAAATTAATGATTCAGCGATAATTTTGATGCAAGGTTCAAGACTATCACAAATAACACCATCAAAATCGAATATAAAGTAGTTCATTTTTAATATTTTAATAATTTTTTTTAGTAAAAAACCTTCTTTAAAAGAAAGTTGAGTTTGTGTTAAGTTTTATGTTGTAATCTATTATTAGTCAGCTGTAATTGGTGGTGGTGCAATACTATCTTCAGAAACCTTAGTACTAATATTAGTACCTGCAGGTATTCCACAGTTTTTTGATATGTAACCTTTTTCTAGATCATCGGTCGTTGCTCCAACTCTTGTCAGAGTGTCTTTTGTGTTTTGATGAAGTGGGTTTGAATTAGCTTGACTAGCAATTTCTCCAAGCCTAAACGTATCCATCTTAGTTGTAGTAACTGCATTTGAATCATAACAGTTAGCAACTTCAGAACCATCTGAAAACGTATCGCTATCACTATCTTTTGCCTTTGGATTAGAAAAATAAACTTTGACTTCGTCACCGTCGCTCAATCCATCACTATCAGTGTCAGCTTGGTTTGGGTTAGTTCCATAAATGTATTCTTCTAAGTTGGATAATCCATCGTTCTCTGGATCGGCTTTTTCGGAACATATACTAAGAATTTTGCAAGATCCGTCAGCTGTTACAGCTCCAGCTGTAGTTTTAAAATTTTCCTGAACCCAAATTTTTGGTAATTTAGTAGCTCCAGAATTAACAATTGACTTGCCAGCTGGTGTGGATGGATCTGGCGTATTTTTGACTACTCCATTTTTTGTAGATTTGGTAGTTGAGCTAGATTTTGTTGTAATGTCAGATTTTTCTGTTTTAGTTTCTGAAGAAGTATTAGAAGATACTACAGCAATTTTGGTCTGATTATTGGTTATAGCTGGTTTTGAATTTTGTGAATTAATAATGTATAGTGCAACACTAGCCACAAGCAAAATTACCATTAATCCAATCAATCCAAAGATTAATATTTTTTTGGTGTTACTTTTTGGATGATCGACAACCTCTTCTTCAAACTCCTCTAATGGTTGATTATTTGGCGTGTAGTTGTAACCATTAACTTGATTGTTAAAATCGGAATTTTCTCCAGAATAAGGAGTGTAGTCAGATATATTGGAAGGATTAATAGGAGCTACACTTTGATTAAAATTATTTGCTGTGGGATATTGATTAATTGTCGTATCAAAAGATTGTTGTGGGTTAAAATCTGATAAAGATGGATTGTATTGATTAGCAACAGGTTGTGATTCAAAATTAGGATTGTAATTAGGATTGTAATTAGGATCAAAATTGACTGGTAAATTAGGGTTGGTTACAGGTTGAGGGTTAAATTGGTTATTATCCGCCATAAATAGTTAAGTTAATAATGATATTTTAATTTAGTTTTTCGTACTTGTCAAAATGTTTATTTAGCTATAAACTATTGCTAACGATGGCTATTAACCTAAAAAATCCTACTCCAAATAAAAATAAAAATGTTGCCTCTAGTCTAAATTTTTTGCAAATTGCAGAGATTAGAGATAGTGTTTTAGTTTTGCGTGAATCTCAAATTAGGTGTATTTTAGCAGTATCTTCAACCAACTTTGCCCTAAAAAGCCAACAAGAACAAGAAATGATCATTGGTACGTTTCAAGGTATACTTAATTCCATAGATTTTCCCATCCAAATTGTAATTCAAAACAGACGAGTCAACCTTGATAATTATATTGAAAAACTAAAAAACCTTCAAGACACCCAAACTAATGATTTGCTTAGAGTTAAAATGCAAGAATACATTGAGTATATTCAAAATATAATTAAAGAAGCTAACATTATGGAAAAAAACTTTTACATTGTAGCTGGATATGATCCAATTTCAATCAAAGAAGGTATTTTTGGGAGTTTTTTGAGATCACTTAATCCTGCACGAATAGTCAAACAAAAACAAGAAGATTTTTTGAAGAACCGCAAAATGATCATGACAAGAGTTGATGAAATTGCCTCCAAAATGGGAGGTTTAGATCTCAAAGTTTCACTTTTAAATACAGAGCAACTAATAGCTTTGATGTACAACTGTTACAATCCAGACACAACTGACTCTATTCGATTAAGAGATATTTCTAGTATTGATGTGGAAATTTAACAGCTGATCTAGAAATTCATTTGGTACTTTCTATTCTTGTCCAAAGATTATCTTTTTTAGATACACCATCTAGCCAAATTAGAATCCAGAGATATAGTCGAAGTGGAAATAATATCAAGCTATAAATTAATTCAAGTGGACTTTTGGCATATTTGAAAGGAAAAAGAAAGAAGGATAATTCGCTCCACAAACTTCTAGTTTTACCAGCATAAAACAATTTTGGAAAATCTTTTTTTAATTCACGATAACCTCCAGCTGATCGTCTTTTTTGGTTTATCCAGTCAGTCAAATTACTAGGATATTTGATTTTTACCGTAGCTCGTGGTTGGTAACCTATTTGATAACCCTGCTCTATAATCTGACAGCTAAATTGAGCATCGTCGATTAATGTGTTAAAAGGCAAGTCTTTAAGTAATTTTTTTTGGTAAGCAACCAAATAACCACTAACAAAATAAGATTCACCTAGTTTATACACTTCATTACGTTTGGTATGAGCTGCATCAGCCAGAAGGTGACCAATATATCCCCAAAAATTACTCTTAGAGTCATTAGAAACTGGTCTACCAGAAATTGCTCCTAAACCACTTATTTCATTTGAGTCAATTGTCTTGATTAAGTTATCAATAGAATTAGCGTCCAAAAAAACATCTCCATCAGTACATATTACCCAATCAGCGTTGATCTGACTTAAAGCTAAATTCAGAGCTGATGGTTTACCCTGACCCAGATCAGTTAAAATAATAAAATTACTTAATTGATTCCACTTAATAGCTGAATTTTGAGCAACTTGTTTAGTTTCATAATCTGGAGCTGAAAGATAAACTGTCATACACTGATTAAAATTATTATTTTTTGGGTCGAATATTGAATCAAGTAATTTGGCTACAGTTGGCTCTTTATAAGCTGTTATCAATATTGCTATGCTAGACATTTTAGGTTATTGTAGATTTGGAAAAGTTTTTTTAAGTAAATTAATTATTGATTAATAATCAAAGCGTAGTGACCAGTAGCTACAAAATCTGCTCCAAGTGACATTGCTTTTTGATAGAATATGCCAAACTTAATATTACCATTACACATAACATCAGGATTAGGTGTGCGACCACAATTATATTCATCAATCATGTACTTTACGACTTTTTGATAATATTCTTCTTGAAAATCCCAAATTTCAAAGGGTATTTTGAGCTTATTAGCAACAATAGCAGCGTCTTGGATATCATCCTCCCAAGAACAATCATACAGATCAACTGATAGTTTCATTCGATTGATTTGATCCATTGACCAACATTTCATAAAAACACCAATAAGATCGTAATTATTTTTCTTCAAACTAGCGGCTGCGACCGATGAATCAACTCCACCAGATAACATTACATAAACTTTTGATTGTGAGTTAGACATAATTTTGATTAAAAATACTAATATTTATACTAATATTACTTTCTTTTTTTACAAAACAATTTTTTGATAAGTGACTAATCCTTATTATTAAGCTATCTTCGAGCCAAAGTTTGGTCAAGGTTCACATATGCTTGGATATATACTAACTGTTGTGTATAAATTATTTTATAACAAGTTATCAGTTGGAAAAATATTCTAAAAAAAATAACTCCAAAATGGAGTTTAAGAATTCTAATTAATTAATAACTATTCTTCTTCTTTTGCTTTTGCTAAGCTGGTTGAGAGTTTAATACCACCTTCAAAGTCAACGTTAGCACAGTGTTCTAATACAGCGTGAGCTGCCTCCTCATCTTCCATTTCTACAAAACAGAAATTTTTGTAAACAACACCTTCTTTTTCTTTATCTCGAATAAAGATGATAGCTTCTTCATCAACTCCAGTTCTTGGATTGTTAATAATTTTGATTTTACCATATTGTGAGAATAAGTTGATAAGCATTGTTTTTCTGTCTTCTAAAGATAGGTAGTTACGAAACCCGTGAACAAATAGTTTACTGTTAGACATATAAAGGATTATTTTTTAATAAAGTCAATTAAGAGTATTATTATTATTATAGTATTAGAAGTTAATACATCTATTATGATAAATAATATTTTATTTTATGGCAAGTATTAGTCAAATTTTGTATATATTTATATCATTTATGCTTATATATTAAAAATATATTGTAATTTATGAGTGGTTTATATTAAAATATTTGTTATTTTGGGTGTTCACAAATCAATCTAAACATCTCATACAAAATTTGACAAGTGATTAAAAATCTTACCTTAATATGCGGTAGGTTAAACTTTGTTTTGTATACAGATAAAAATACACCACACCAAAAATTGTTTTTAAAGCAATAATTACATTATTATTAAAATAACCTTAAAATGAACCAACAATTAGACGATCAAGCCATCTTAAACTCAATACCAGATAGTCAAAAAGAACAAGAATACCTAGAAGTTGGAGTGAGACCTTGGGGAGTGTATTACGTATTAGAAAATAAACCTAACTATAAAGTCAAAAAAATTGTCGTTAACACGAATCAAAGATTATCTTTACAAAGTCACAAACACCGATCTGAACACTGGGTCGTAGTCTCTGGAACAGCAACGGTTGAAATACGCAAAGAAGAAAATCCAAAAAATTGGACTTTTGATCTAATGCCAAACGAATCTTGCTATATTCAAGCTACCAAATTGCATAGACTAGCAAATTATGGCAAAGTGCCTCTTGTTATAGTAGAAATACAAGTTGGAGAATACACAGGAGAAGATGATATCGAGAGGTATGAAGATGATTACAACAGGTAATGATAATTTAAAAGTTATCAGTATTTTTTACGTATAACAAAATAGTAATACGAACCACCACCGACAATACCAATTCCCAATAAAGCCATGTAAAGTCTAAAGTCTAAAAATATATTTGTGCTGGCTACAATGTCAGAGTCTGTTTTGAATAATGTTAAACTACTATTTTTTGATAACTTGGGTTTGTTGTCAGCTAAAGCTACTTTTGAATCAGTATCATCGGAAGTTGTATTAAGTGGTGTATTCTTACTTGAAGAGGACATTGTATTGTCACTATCTATAGAAGATTTGGTGGTGGAACTAATAGATTTAATCGAAGATGATTGGATTTCTACATCTTTACTTTTAGTTTCAGTTAATATACTTTTTACAGAACTTGCAGAGTTAATTTCAGAACCAAAAATAGATGAATTGTTCAACTTAGTATCATTTGCAATTAATCGTGTATTAGAAATTGCAGAACGAATCGGTGTAGGTTTGTCTTGGATAAATTTGTTAATGTTGCGTCTACTTTGATCGACCAAAAAGGCAATACTATCAGATTGAGTAGCGTTTGGAACTACATTAGAGTTAAATGTCAAGGTTGTAATACTTGGAGCAATTTGAGGAGGAGTTGGAAGAGGGGTTTGAGGTGTTAGAGATGAAAGTGGAACTTGACTAGAAGACGTTGCTACTTGTCCATATGTAAGTGTATTTATACCTAGTAGTTGACTATTATTTGAAGCGATAGAACTAGAGATTAAACTAGAGTAGGAGTTGGAAGAGGAACTTGAACTAATATTTGATTTTGAACTAGAACTGCTGGAAATTAAAGACGAACTAGAGGTTGAACTAGAGCTGCTGCTTGAAGTTAAACTTGAAGTTAAACTAGAAGATGAGGAGGAGCTGGAAGAAGAGCTGGAACTACTACTGCTTGAACTTGAAAATGAACTACTGCTTGAGTTTGAACTAGAACTGCTGGAACTGGAAGAGGAGGAGTTTTGATTAACACTAATTGGATTAGTTGGGTTATTTTGATTCCATGCAATTACCATCTGTTGAAAATTACGAGGAACTTGCGACACAAAATAAGTTACACCATCAAAAGAATAAGCTACCTGAAAATTTTGCAAAGAGGAAAAGTTCGTTGGATCTATTACCATATCACTACAATCAATAACTCCGTTATTCAAAGGACAACCACTGTGATCCGATGCAAGTTTGTAATCCCCCAATGTCTGGATATCAACTATTTGTGAATATATAGTATTATTTAGATTAGTATTATTAGGTTGAGTGGTGTTAAGATTACACTTTATTACAACATCTGAATTAGGTTTTTTGATTACAGCACAAGATTCTGATTGTAAATTAGTTAAATTAAGTTCATTAGTTTGATATATAAATGGAAAATTAGTTGGTTTGACAGTATAACCAGAAGCACCACCAAAAAGATTTAGAATTTTTTGAACTTGTTTTCTATTAACCATTCCCAAAATTGGCATCCCAGTATCGTTCATTATAGAGGTAATACTTGA
Organism: bacterium; assembly: GCA_043764315.1. Taxonomy (GTDB): domain Bacteria; phylum Patescibacteriota; class JACMRA01; order JACMRA01; family JACMRA01; genus JAYTWQ01. The sequence continues at coordinate 10,656 of JAYUKQ010000071.1, forward strand.
TTTGACTTGACCTTTGTTCTGATCGCTGGTACAACCTGTACCTACAGTATAATTAGTTTGTAGATTACTAGAAGGAGTCAAACTGTACCCATTTAGGTTACGATAATTCAACACTTCAGAATAAAATGGATCCAACTGACCAATAGAATCACCCCACCATCTTGTTGCCATTGATTGATTAATAGCACAATTACTTTTCACCATAGTGACATATTTACTGTTAGGTTCTACATATTCATCACCAAGAGCAAAAGCAGCGTGTAATAATTCGTGAGTCAAGATTTGTGGCGCATTGGGTCTTAGCGAGCCGTTAGCTTCTAACCAGTAAAATTGCTGAACAGAACCAGATTCATAGTATTTTGGATTTTTAGTATCAAAATTTTCAATAATTACAGCTGGATAAGCATACGATCTAAGACCTGGATTGTCGCGTACATCCAAAAAAATTGGAACTGGATATTGCAAATAAAATGGATTAACTTGAGTTATTTGACTCATAAAACTAGATCTGTCTGCTCTAGAAATTGAATCTTGATAATACCAAACATTAAACTTTTGCTTGTTAGTTTTGAATGGTTCTGTGGCAAAAAGTCCATAATATCCTGCAACTGGAAGACCATCTTCTTGTAATATATCTCTTAGTAAAGATAATCTATCTATATTCGTTGGCGTATTAGCCGAAAAAGCAAACACCAAATTGATTCTATCTGCGGTTCGTGAATTAAGTTGACTAGAATACAACGGTTGCAATTTGTTAGAATCTATTGTATAGGAAGAAACCCAAATACCTTTGAAAGCAAAGGGAACTAGTAAACTAGCCAAAACTAGCCAAATTTTTATGTGCAAACTAAAGTGAAATGTGATTAACTGCTTCCAATCTGTTTTTTTGGAATTTAATCTAAAGAGCATAGCTGTATTTTTGTATTTGTATTTTTAATTTTTGTATGTAAACTATTATACAACACCTTACTTTTTTTGTCCAAAAATAAAACCCTCAAGATTAATTGAGAGTGATTGAATTATGAGAATCCAATACAATACTAAAGATAAGAGTAGATTTTGACTTTTTGACCTTGATTACGATAACTCTCTAAAGTTTCGTACAAGTAATTAGAATGAGCTATTCGCATGTTACTACAACCATGACTTCCACCAGCTGTTAATTCGGCATTACCGTAGAATTCTGAACTGTATCTCCAAGGTGCACCATGAAAACCAAAAGCATTTCTTCCTGTGTATTCACCATAGTCGCCTGTAGAAGTATCGGTCATGTACGGCATCCAGTTAGGAGTCAAAAGATCTTTATAACCAGCTTCTGGCCAACTAAGCTTGATAGACCTACGCATCAAGGCATAATCAAAAGTGAATTGACCAACTGGAGTATAGAATGATCTTTGTTCAGCTCTTCCATTAACCTTGTTTTGTACTGTATGAATACCAGCTTTAGCAGTTATAATGGGGAAAACTGTATCAACTTGGCAACCAACAAGAAGCAAAGCTTGGGTCAAAGGTTTTTCTCGGCTGATTTGATATACTAAAGTTGGATATGTTTTGGATAGTTCGCAAGCTTGGGTAGGAACGGTGTATGATTCCGCTCTAGTTGCCAAATTACTATTAAAAATAAAAGTAAGGTTTAGTGTGACTAAGATTAATTTGGTTACTAGGTTCATGGGTATTAAAATGTCTAAGGATTTGTATATAAAACTATCTTGAGTATAATATTTTTTTTACTGCTTGTCAAAGGTTTTTTGGAGCTAGCAAATTAACTATTTAAAATCTTGTCTACAATTCCATACTTAACAGATTCATCAGCTGTAAGCCAATTATCTCTATCCATGTCTTTGGCAATTTTTTTGATATCTTGACCAGTTCTTTCAGCCATAAATTTGTGAATTTTGTCTTTGGTGTGAAGGATGTGTTTGGCACGTATTTCAATATCACTAGCCATTCCACTTGCACCACCACTTGGTTGATGAATCATAACTTCTGCATTGGGTAGAATATACCTTTTACCTTTAGTGCCAGCTGCCAGAGCCATAGAACCACAGCTAGCTGCCATTCCAATACAGATTGTAGACACGTCGCATTTGATCAAATTCATTGTATCGACAATAGACCACATAGAGTGAACCACACCTCCAGGAGAATTAATATACATTGTGATATCTTTGGTGGAATCTTCAGATTGCAAGTACAGAAGTTGAGCTACAATGGAAGCTGCCATATCATCATTAAAATCATCTGTTAACATAATTATTCTTTCATCTAATAGTCTAGAAAATAAATCCATTGATCTTTCTCCTTCAAAGGATCTTTTAATTACCATTGGTACTAAATTGGGCATAATTAGAGGTTTGGATAAGGTAAGTTTTTTGTCAATATTTTGAGGGAGTAATACTTTTATTCTATTGTCTTGTGTTTGTGTGTAAAATTCGACCAAAAAAATAAAATCGAACTTAGGATAATTAATCTTAATTTTTCGATTTGTTATTGTTAGTAATTGTGGCGGAAGCGGTAGGATTCGAACCCACGGACCGTTAAGTCGTTTGTTTTCAAGACAAATGCACTAGACCACTATGCGACGCTTCCAACTGTTACATGCAATTATATGCAAACAATTCTAATTGTTATAAAGAACAACTCTCTTGTCAAGTAAAAGCAAATTACAAACTGACCAAAAATGTCTATTTTAATCTGATACTATCAGCAGCAAGGTAATTCACAGAGTAACGTACATCAAGTGATTTGGCAGTTCTGTTTTTGGATTTGGGGTAACGAATTTTGACTTCTCTGTTTTCATTAGGTAGAAAACCACTAATTTTGTAGTCTTGAGCGCCGATTATACTATCTTGACCGTCTCGTATTAACATCACCAAATCAACATTTTTAATAAAATATCTAGTGGTGTTTTTGATTGTTGTCTTTAGGTTCAAATTATCTTTATCAGCATTTTCTATATTCTGTTCTCTAACTTCCAATTCTACGGGTTTGAGCAATTCATTAGCGGCGGAATTGTACTCAACTGGATTGGTATCTTCCAATTTTTGAATTGACATAGAAACAGCATTAGCGTCTCTTGTATAGACTGAAATATATTTGGCTTCACCTGGCAAAAGATAAGTCGATTTGACTTCGTCACTAATAGCTTCTCCCTGCTGATTGATAAGTTGTAACTTGTAAACAAAAGGATCGTAACCAATTATGCGGTTTTGACGATTGTCCAAAAAAGAATAAACCAATCTTCTACCATCAGCCAAATCAACGAACTCGGAACTTTGTAAGTTAACTTGTTGTTCAGAAAACTGTTTTGAGTTAAGTATATTTTTTGAGTCAAAGCGGTTACTCCAGCCAAGGTTGTAAAACCACCATTTGGAAATTTGATTACCAAGTAAATACACAGGAAAAGCCAAAACAACCGAAACACCTAGAACTATCAAAACCCATTTTCTAACTCCACTTTGCAAATCTAGTGCAATATCTTCTACTCGTGACATATTGTTGGTGTATAATTAATTTTATTTTTTTACAAAGCTTGAACCAGCTTCTGTTACAGTTATGCTGTGAGGCATGGATTCTATGAACCCAGCTGAAGTAATTTGGACATATTTAGCTTTGGCTTGAAACTCACTGATAGTCTTACCTCCAATGTAATAACAACTTGATTTTAGAGCGCCGCTAATTTGGTGCAAAAAATTTACTACATCACCTTTGTAACCAACTAATGCTTCCACACCTTCCGACACTAATTTGGCAGATTCGATACCCGATTGACCGTAGCGAGCAGCCGAGCCTTCGCTCATAGCTTTAGCACTTCCCATACCTCGATAAACTTTGTACTGTTTGTTATCTACTTCTTTGATATCTCCAGGTGATTGTTCGTATCCAGCTAGAAGTGAACCAAGCATAACAGCATCAGCTCCAAATGCAATAGCTTTTGCCATATCTCCAAGTTGCTTAATTCCACCATCAGCAATTAGAGTTATTTTTTTGCCAGATTGAATAATACCTTCTTTAACCAAAGCAATTGCCGTTAATTGTGGAACTCCCATTCCAGTAACTATGCGAGTTGTACAAATACTTCCAGGACCCATTCCAACCCGAAGAACGTCAGCTCCAACTTCTATAAGTGCCAAAGCAGCTTCTGTAGTTGTAATATTACCAGCCATAATTGAAACGTTTGGTGTCCACGCTTTGATTGATTTGATTGCGTCAAGAACAAACTGAACATGACCATGTGCCGTGTCAACCACCAACAGATCAACACCTGCATTAACCAAACCCCTAACCCTTTCTTCAAAATCAGTTCCTACACCAACTGCTCCAGCTACAAGTAACCTACCTTGTGAGTCAGTAGCGGATCTATCATTAGTAATAGCTAGTTTGGTTTGTTTGACCATTTCTATTTGTTGACTAACTGACATAGATCTATGTATAACACCTAAACCGCCATTTTGGGCTAAAGTAATAGCCATTTGAGCAGTGGTAACTGAATCCATTGGGCTTGATAGAACTGGTAGTTTTAGTTTTAGGGTTGGAGTTAGTTCTACAGACAGATCAACTTCTTCCCTCCAAAAATTAGAAAACCCAGGTAAAAGTAAAATATCATCAAAAGTAAGACCTAGTGTACCGCAGTTTTTTTGTTCCAATAAAGACATAGTGTTTCAAAAGTCGCAGACAAAAAATGGTATGTCAAGTGTACATAAACCAAATATAAACTAAAACTAAAAGTGTTTTGGATTTACAACGGAGCCTATCTATGTTATACTAAGTCAATACTATGATACCCAAAAAACAAAAGATAAACTGGGGGAAAAACTACTTTAGATTCGAAAGCTTACTCCTGATTGCTAACATTTTTTGTATTGTGTTTTTTTGTTGGCAAATGTTTAGTCCCATTTGGTTTGGTGGTAATTGGAATCTATTAACCTTATTTTTGAGTTTATTTTGGGCAATAGGTGGGCAATTCATGATTGGAGTCGAAACCAGAGGAATGCTTGATGATGCCATGGCTAGTAAAGCTGTGAGTTTTTTTTATAGACAACCGATTAACAAATATACTTTTTTGAAGCTAACGGTGCCAAAAGAATCTTCCTATAGTCTGGATAATCTAAAAGAATTTTTTTATTACATACATTCAGCTCAACAGTTTAGTGATTTTAGTAGTGAAAAAAGATTAAACTACGGAATTGGTAGTTATGAAGCTTGCTTTGACATTGTAATAACTCAATACGATGTAGAAGTCTATATGGCATTTTCTACACTCAATATTAACTATCACCAAAAAAGTTTTGAGTATTATCTAAAAGATATTAAATATGAATTAAGTGACAATCCTTACCAATCACTACCAAAAAACTGGTACGACAAAGATGGTGCAGGCGGATACGAATGTTTGGCTGGTATGGCTCTTGGTTACACTATGAGTAATATGTATCATTCAGCCCAAATCGATTTGGAACAGGATTCTAACTTCCCAATTGACAACATGATTGAACAAATTCAAAAACAACTACAAAGTCAAACAGTTTACTTACAATATGTTTTTAACTTCGAAAATAGTCGATTACACGACTCAATCAGACCATCGATCAAAAAATTAAGACAAAGTATATATGACAGATTCTCTCTTAAGTTGATCAAACCAAATAACAACAAAGAAGTTCTTGAAATACTTTTGCCAGAAATAGAGAAAAAACGCCTCGGTAGTATGGAAAAACGCATCAAAGAAAGTAGTGAACTTATATCTTCAACCATCAAAGTAATGGCACTATGCACAGCTAAAGAATATTCTGAAACTGAAAAAATCCTTGAAAAAGCACTAAAAGGCAATCATCGCAAAACTAGAAAAGAAGAAAATGAAATAGAGATTATATATTACACAGCTACTAACCAGAGATATTTTAATCTTTCACAAAAGCCCTCACCTTTTAGTATTCCTTACATGAATAGTCTATACTATTTTCCACCAAGATGGCTAGAACCATTTGTTTCTAATCTGTACGATAATATTTTTTATTATAACGAAAATCGCTGGAGGCGGCAAGTAATATATAGAAGAATTCTAAGTAGGTCAGGTCAGTCTCCATGGCAAAACAAAAATACTATATTAGATCTTAACACTCTGGTAAGCGTTTTTCAAATTCCCAAAACTGGCACTCGAAATGAGTTAAAAAAAGGAAGTCTACACGACTTAAATTTACTAAGAGATATAGAAGCAGTTCAAGAATAATCACTCCAAAATGTCAAAATTCAACCCTTATCGATACTACCTAAACAAGGAAAAAATATCTTGGAAAAAAGCTTTTTGGACGATAGTTGTAGTTTTGAGTGTTGCTTTTTTGTTTTGGATTTTGGGTGTAACTTGGTTATATCAATTCCAGTTTGGTAATATGTGGCAAAAGCTTGTATGGAATTTAGTTCTAATTTGGGTAGTTGGTGGAGTATATTTTGTGCTAGTCAAATACACCGAACAGTGGGACGAATCACTTATAGATATACAAAATGGCAAATACTTCACTTCCAAATTTCACACTCGTGAGACTTATCAGTTAATTATCCCTGAAGATCAATCCAAACCAATTAATTACAGCGAGTTTTTTATATCGCTTAGTCACTCACTAAAAACTGTGAACGCAACCAAAGAAAATGATTTTAATATAGGCAAAAAACCATTATCACTGTTCTTTGACTTCATCGCTGAAAATCGTAAACTCAAAATTTATGTAACAGCTTCAGGCTCCAAAATCCGCGGTATAACAGATGCTATGACTAGACATTGTCCAGATATAAGATTAGAAAGAGTTCCTGATCCTCTTAAGTATCTAAAAGATGATTTTAAAGCTGGAAAGTTAGACTTGGATAATATAGCTGGTTTTGCACTTACTCTGAATCAATCTAATATGTTTCCATTTGGGCTAATTGAAGATGCTGCACATGAACAAGAGTCAATTAAGACACTTCTACAAGGTATTATTGATTCCAGTGCCAACAAAATGATCACACTGCAATATGGTTTTTTGTTTAGTGATGGTCATCCTCAAGACAAATACCAAAAAGAATTTGATGAATATATGTCCAGTTTAACGGAGCAATACAACGCAAAATTTGAAAATAAAAGTAAAAGTGTAAAAAGATTATTCCCCGAATCCAAAATCAATGACTACAATGGAGTGTACAAACGACTGAATAGTATTTGGTTCATGGCAGCTATGAGAACTATATGTTATGACACTTCAGGCGCAGACAATCAACAAAGAATGGAGAGCATGTTTACATCATTTTTGAGAAATCCCAAATCACCTCTGGATATTAATTATCTAACCTCAACTAGACAAACTTACTATAAGTTCACTAAAGACAGTAGGCACCCAGAAGCTGACGAAATATACGACAATCTTGTTTTTCCACCTGAAGGTGTTTTGGAAACTTGGATAGCTCCAATGTATGAAAAATATTATTATCCACAAGAAAGTAGACTGCGAAAAGGAACAATGCTTAGATCAATCTACCTTCGTAATCCAATGCAACCTTGGCATCCCAAATTCACTTGGATGGACACTAATGTTATTAAGTGCTATTTTTGTCTCCAAGATAAATTCAAATAAATCCACTTGGGGAAAGTTATTGTTATCGCTTAGGAATATCCAGAATCTCGAAAGAATCTAAGACTTCACCTTGTTCGCCATATTTGACTTGGTATTTGCCTTTGGCTAGATTCTTGACCTCGCAACCAATCATAAAGTCTGACTCTGCCTTGGGGTTATTAGGAATACCTCTAGCTTTGATTATAATTTGGTTATCTTTGAGCTGACAGTCTAATTCTTGAATTTTAATGGATTTTATTGAATTTGCACTGTGGTATGCAAATGGGTTTTTTGACATATAAGGTTCAATAACTTTCAAATCTAGGTTATTGTTCAATATACCACCCAAAACTACTACATTTATTTTATTTTCATAATAGTTATTAACTAAATTAACTTTTGTTTTGAAACTACTAAAATTACTTTTGTCCAAAGATAAACGGTATTGGTTCAAGTTATTTTGATAATTACTATAGTTAAATGAATTGATAAGATTAAATATATATAGCGACACTCCTATAGCTAACAAAATTACAATAACTGTAAAGCTTACAATGATAATTTTAATTTTACCACTGAGCATATGAATTATTCATTTGATTGTAAAGCTCGGTTGGTAGCGGGACAATTCCCCACCATTTGTAATTCAGACCAACTCCATCGTATTTTTTCCACAGATCTACAGCGTAGTTGGTACAGTTAGCAAAAGCTAAATCGTAACTTCCACCGTCGTTAAGGTCTCTTCCTACAGTAGCGTTTACAAAAAATCTAGCCATTACAGTTATTGAGTAATATGACCAATATGGTATAAACCACCACCAATAGCCACCATTTTGCATATCATATGTTAATTGTTGAATTAAGTTGTTTTCATTAGTATAATATGGAATTGCAAAACCCGCACCTCTGATATCATTAGCTTGAGATTGATTAATGTTTTTGATTTTAAAAGCCGCTCGATTTTGCTGTTTATAATTCCAATTATTATACGGTTGATTGTGAAGATCGTTAGCCCACGTTTGGTCTGGATTACTATAGTAAGTTGGTTGATTCCATCCATTTATCAAATTAACCTCAATAGATCCCATGTTTTGACCATAAGATTGAACTTGTTGAATACATCTATCAGCTAAAGCATTCCAAGCATAATTAAGACTATAACATCGATCATCCTGACCAGACCAGAATCCATAAGTTGAATTTTCAGATACATGATTCCAGTCATCCATTTTTTGAATAGCTACCCAAGAATGACCAACATCGCTGGTGTCACCACCGTAAGGAAAACCTCTTTCAACGAATAGCTTCATCTCATAGCTTCCAGCTCGAAATTGTTTTGTCCACGCATTACAATTGAATAGAAGTAAACTTTCTCCAGCATTGCCAGTATAAGTATCAATGCACCAATAAGTATTATCTTTAAGTCTAATCCTACCTTCTGTATCATACACCCATTTTTGAGCTGAAGATCCGTTACAAGTCCAGAGTTTGATTGGTTGAAAATTAGTTCTATTATTACCATACAGATCAACACACTTACCTCCTACAACGATAACACCATCTGTGTTTAAATAAAATTTTTGATTCCAATTGTTGTTCCAATTGTTGTTTTTGTACCAGATACCAATATTTGCTCCATCGTTAGTATTCCATCCCCGCAAATCTATGGTTGTATTGCGGTGTTCACGCATATTAACATAATTAATATTAACACAAACATTAGACCAAGAGTTACAAATTTTTGAAAAATAGCGATAATTGAAATGAGGAGTAAGATTCTTCATAAAATGAAACATTACAAACAAAAAAGACATAAAAAGATAGATTTTATATCAATTGCAACTCTTATGTCACTGGCTGTTATTGTCAATTTTGTCTGTTCTGTAGCAAATAAAAAAATTCTATATTTCAAGGATTAGTATTATTATTGATTCCCAATATTGTACTTAGGTAAAGTATAAAAACCACGTGATTCAATTGGTGTGTGTCTATAGATTTCCTCACCTAAAATCTGATCTTTGAGAATTGGACCACAGGCTCTAGCATCTTGACTTCCAGCTCTATTATCTCCCATAAAGTAATACGAATTAGCTCCTAATACTTTTTCGACAGTTTCAGAATCGTTTGGTATATTAGCTTTTTTGTAAGATCTAACACTCGGCTTGAGATAAGCTGACTCTTCAAGTTTGATGCCAGGATAAGGATATTGCTCGTTGATTATATACACAAAACCATCTTTAATTCTAACAGTTTCGCCAGGAAGACCAATTATTCTTTTGATATATAGTGTTTTGTCTACACGGCAGGCAGAGGGAGCAATAAGCACAACCACTTGACCTCTTTTGTAGGCACTAAATTTAGGGCTGAACTTGTTGATATAAATCTTATCCATCTGTCCATTGCGACTAAAATTGTAATTAGGCCACATTGATTCTCCATCAATGCCAATTAAGTCTACCACACTCGTTCTAAAGAAAACAAAAACTATAGCAATAGTTACAAAAGTTTTGAGAAAATAGAATACATAATCTTTGATATCTTGCCAAAAATTAGGCTCCAAGTAGTCCTTAATTTCTTTTTTACCAGCGATTGATTGATAACGAATATGTTTCATTGCGATTCCTATTTAGGATAATTTTGACGGATAGAATTGAGATAATTAGAAACTTCTGGATTCAAAGTTAGATCTTGTTCTATTTTTTCTACAGCATGGATAACTGTGCTATGACTTTTGCCAAAAACTGAACCAATAGCTTTATAGTTGTAATTCAAATCTTTGTACAGAACATACATTGTAAGCTGTCTAGCTAAAGCAATTTTCTTCTCACGATTTTTGCCCAAGATCCTCTCACTGTCAACACACAAAGCAACTCCAACCAAATCTATAACTTGACGAGGGCTAGTAACCCTAGGTTTAAAATCTATTTTGATCAAACTTGTTAGACTGAATCCTTGCAAAATTTGACTTAATTCAAGCTCATTAAGAACACTGTTGGGAAGTAGTTGTTGTCTTGCTTGTATACGGTTCAAAACTCCTTCAATGTCACGATAATTAGTATCTACCTGACGAGCCACTAACTCAATTTGAAGGTTTGTGAGTTTTAGGCTCATGGTTCTTACTTTGAATTGAATAACTGCTAATCTATCTTCCATGTCTGGCTTCGACAAATCAATTACAATACCCCATTCGAATCTAGAAATCAAACGACTTTCCATTCCACCAAGATTTTTTGGATGTTTATCTGAAGAAACCACTATTTGTTTGTTATGCTGATGTAATATATTAAAAATATGAAAAAAGGCCTCTTGAGTGCCTTCCTTACCTGCGATAAAATGAATATCATCAACTAGTAGGAGATCAACCGATCTGTAAAATTCATTAAATTCTTTCATTTTTCTGCCTGTTACTGATTCTATGTAGTGATTTACAAAAGTTTCCGAAGTAATATACTTAATATTGAAGTTGGGATGTAATTCCAAAGTTTTTTGACCTATAGCTTGTAAAGTATGAGTTTTACCCAGTCCAGTTCCACTGTACAAGAAAACAGGATTATATTGAGTACCAGGTTTTTCAGAGATTATCTTAGCAACACATGTAGCTAATTCGTTACTACGATTACAAACCAAAGTATCAAAAGTATATTTGGGATTCAGATTGTTAAGGTTGGACTTAAGTAATTTGATTGGAGATGGAATAGACCTTGGTTCAATGCCGACAATATCTGATTGAAATTCAATAGCTTGATTCTGATTAACTAATGTTAGTTTTGGCTTGATCTGACCAACTCTTGGTGTGTTGTTATTAGTTGTATCCACAACAAATTCTATAGATTGAACCTTTGGATAATATTTGTTAATAATTCCCAGTAGTTGATTTTTGTATTTGTCTTCAATATATTTTTGAGCAAATTTGGAGAATGTGGAAATGGTAATCGTAGTTCCAGTATTTTTGGTTGAAACAAAGCACAGTCTTGAAAACCAAGCGTTGAAGTGTGTAGTGGGAATTGAAGTTTCCAAACTATTAAGCACTAGATTCCAGTATTCTCGTTGAGCTTGCATTTGATTAAAAAATAGTTACAAACAAAAGACCCTTTGTCAAACAACAATATGTAGTAATGTTACAGCTTACTACACACTTTATATAGTGTTTTTTCTCAAAAAAATAAGTTAATTTTTAACCCAAAAACTGTTGATTTAGACCTAAGCAAAGCCTACCGTGACACATACCTCTGTTCAACTAACCAAAACTAGATATAGATTAAAATATCGCTTTAAATAAAAAAAATATTACAGCCAAACACGTATCAATTTTTACAACCCAAAAAATTAAACCTCTTAATTGTCATCTTAAATAAAACAAAAAATCATCCGTGTTTGGAGGTGTAGATTTTAAACCTTTGTATAATTTGATGGAGTTTTGAGTCTACATAAGTCTTTCGTATTTTTTTTACAATCCCAATCTAACTCAAAAATTGATAACCTCTAAAATCAATAACTTTACCCGTAGAAAGGCATATTTTGGATACCTCAAGAAGTGAATTATTACCACACTCCAACAAAACTAACTGTTTTTTAGAATCTTTTAAAACTAACCAGTTATCGTGTTTTTGAATGCTAAACTCTTCTTTTTTAAAGTCATTTTTGACTACTCTACACTCCAATATCTTAACTTCACAACCAAAATATTGATCCGCAAAACTTGTCCCTGGAAAATCAATTAAAGCTCTGTAATGCCTAAAAATATCACTAGCTTGTAGGATTTTAGGATTAATTAATTTGTATTCTTTATCGAATTTGTTACAATCAGTAGCCAAAGAATTATTCTGATTAAAACCGAGATTAAGTAATTTGCAAGCAATAGCAATTGCCCAGGTGCGTTGACCAAATAGACCAAAATAATTAATCAAATTATTAAAGTTATCACTATCGACAACCGCTTTAGATATTTGCCAATAAACCCTACCTTCATCCATTTTTTTGGTCATATCAATCCAAGACAAACCTACTTGGTTATCACCTACTAACAAAGATGACTGAAGTGGAGTTGCCCCACGATATTTGGGTAACAAACTGGGATGCCAGTTCAAACATCCTAAATTTGGTTTGTTTAAAGCTCGAGATCCTACAAACTGACCATAACTAGCTGTTAACAACAAATCCACTTCATCTAATTGATTGGTTAATTCTTTATTCAAATTGTGTGGAGTCCAAGTTGGGATGGAATTTTTTTTGGCGAAATTAGCAATTGGATTAACTATAATTTTTTTTCGATACTCTCTATCGGGCTGACTAACAACTGTTTGCAAATTAATTGGAGTGGAGCAATCTTGCCGCAAACCCATAATTAATTCTTCAAAATTATCTGGCAAAGTAGACTTCCAATCTATATCCAATTCATCTAATTGTAATTTTAGAACTTGCCAAAAAGGCTTATTTTGAGAGTCGCGAATTGATTCAAGAATAGGTAATGTAAAATCTGAAGAGGAAAAAAAAGCTATATTCATAACTTAAATTAAATACCAAAAAGTATCCATTGTCTACATTTTTTAAACTCTCTCTTAATAAATAAAGTCAAAACTTTGGATTTGAGATGATTACAAATCCATTAATCTTTTGAATTGTCTATTAATCCACACAGTGACTATCTGTAGTGTAATACCTAAACATAAACTACTACACGACCTTCAAGGTCACCGTCATAGACAATTTCAGACAAACCCCAAAATCCAGTTTTGACATAAACCTTACCTCGACCTCGACGATGCTCAAAGTGAATTTCTCCTCTATCATTAGTAAAATACCAACCAGTCTCTCGTCGAAAACCTCGAAACACCACGTCAACAGCAGCGAACTTGACAGGTTTATCTTTGTACTTATCGACAACTTGTACTGTGAACATAACTACAGTGTAAGTATTGTAATAGTTTTTGGTCAATTTTAATGAACTAAAAAATACCAAACAAAAAGTAAAACCCCAAAATAAATACTGACTTAAAAGTAATATTACTGTATGACCGCAAATATATTTTGTATAATTCAAGAACTAGAATAATCTTTTGACCAAATTATAATTTTGTAAATACACAAATCCACCAAAAAAACCCACAATGGGATTTTAAGTATTTTGTTGATAAAAGTGTTTGGAATTATTTTTGAAATAGCCCTAAAAATAGCCTTTAGTAAGATCAAAATCTTCAGACGAGCTTTCGGGTGTCTCATTATAAATAATCCTACGACCGTCGTTAATTTTGGAAGATGTTCTAGAAGAACTAGAAACAACGTTAATAAAAGCTCCCCAAGTAGGTGTACCAGATTTTGGAATATAAATAGCGACTTCATCGCCAATCTTCAAATCAAGGTTTTTCATAGCGTATGTTGCAGAAGCTTTGAGTATTTTGACTGGAGCTGGGTAGCCGTTAACAGTTACAGCATAATTATTATCATCTATAATGAATCTACCAATTACTCTTTCACGCAGAACTGGTAAAGTTAACTTATAAACCTCTTTTGGCTCACCTCCATTGTCACGGGTAAGAACCCATTTGAGGCGATCACCAACAACCAATTGTGACTTGGAAGCATAATTCTGTGGAACTGGATAGATCTGGGCATTATCCCCTATCATATTTTCGCCATCAAAGTAACCTTCTTGAAATTCTTCTCCAATATCCAAGCTGAATTTGCCAGTTGAAGAGTAGTTAACCGATGGGCTTGCAGTAGTTTTTGCAGAACCAAAATCTAAATTAGAAGTTGAGTTAAGCATTGACTTGATGTTACGGATATTAGTTTCGCAGATCTCAAGTAAATTGAGAATAGTTTCTGTTTTTTTGTTCATAATTTCGGTATTAAATGTATAAAATTGTATTTGTAATGTTTTATTATCTAAAAAAATAAATAGACTTAAAGATATTAAATTTTACCTTTAGTGTAATTAATTTTTTTGTTTAAATGTTCTTTTCATTATATATGATAATAATGATTATTAATTGAATATCTAACTTTTTAGTTTTTTTTGATTAAGTTTGAGGAATTATTTTTTTGTTCATTTTTATCTTATACAAACTAGTATTAGTAAACTTGCTTTAAACAAAATTGTCAAAAGTTATAATTTCAAAAGTTAGATTAATATTTTTTGATGAATCCAGCGGAATCTTTGGCAAATTCTTCACTTGCAAAGCATATTTCTGGTTTTATCTTTTCGTAGTTTTTGTGAGTTGGTGTATAATAGTAATTAGTTTGCGAATTGAATTTTCCTTTAATTTTATAATCTTTGTCACACCTTGGCTCTTGATTGGGTTTGATCCATTGAACTCCAACAACTTCTTTAGCCACAATGCTTATCTGAACACTGGATTGACTTGTTGAGGACTGACCGCTAATTGACTTAAGTGAATTCGAGTTAATTGAACCTTGGCTAGTTTTGTAACCAAAATAATAGCCTGAACCGAGTGATACAGTTACAACAAAAACGTTCGCCAAGATTTGATTTAGATTAGCAAAGTTCCAATTCATAGCTTATTTATTCAAGATTACGAGATTATTCTTGTCAATAGATAATTCTTGTTAGTGAAGAAACTGGACAAGCAAGACTAAAAAAAGTTCGTAGAGATTAAACCAACTACAGATGGTCAAACTAATTGGCAATTTATGGCAGATTTTATTAAGGGTTAACTTTATAGTCCAAGCATTTAGACCAAATCAAATTTTACTTTTTCACAAATCTCCTTGCACTTCTGACAATCTAATTGTATTTGCTCTTTGAGAGATTCCAATGAATCAAACTTAACAACTGGACGGACGAATTCTAGTAATTTAACATCTACAATTTGACTATATATATCTTGATCAAAATCCAAAATATGCGACTCCAGTACCACAGTATCAAAATTGTAAGTCAACGCTTTGCCATAATAAGTGGCAGAATCATACCACTGGTTACCGACTTTAACTTTGGCTGCGTAGATTCCAAGTTCAATCTGACTAATTGGATACAATGAATAATCAACATCAATATTAGCTGTTGGAAAACCTATTTTGCGACCATCTTGTCGACCTCTTATAACTTTACCTTGGATAGTAATCATATTCGATAATTCAATACATTTTGTTCAAAACCTAATTTTTTAATTTGCTTTTCAAAGTCTAGTTCGTTTCCTGTAGTCAAAAGTTTAATTTGTTCAAAATGATATTTAGTTCTATTGGAATCATATTCACTGTGTTTGTCGATATAAGTAAGAATCTTGTCAGCAATATAATCAGCTGGATCTATAATCTGACTATTTGCAAAGATAGTTGAAATCAAGTCTATAACCCAGCTATAGTGAGTACACGCCAAAAGTACATAATCAAAATCTAGTTGAGGCAAATTTTTGAGTATCTTCTCACAGCTATTGTAGTCACTTTTTTCAATTGCCATTGCCAAATAATCAGCTGATAAGTCAAAAGATTCAAATCCAAGTTTTTTTAGCTCTGATTGATAAAAATTAGATTTTAAAGTTGCAGGTGTAGCTAGTATACCTATTCTTGAACCAACGAGAGCAGAAGATTGAACTAATTCCAAAATAGGTTTGGAAATTCCCAAAACTTGTTTGTGCTGACAGGCGAAATGAGTTGGCAAAAATTCAGATTGCAAATATCTAACAGTGTTAACTGAAGCTGTGTTACACACTTGAACTACAAGATTATGAGTTAATAAAACTTTTGAACTAACATCTTGAAGCCTGTTTTTGATTTCAAATTGAGATTTGGAACCTAATGGTAAAAAAGCATTATCAGCCAAATAGGTGAAAGCCAAATTGGGTCTTTTTTGAATTAATCGCGAAGCAACGCTCAAACCACCGACACCAGAATCATACAAACAAAGCATTTTTAGAAATTAATAAAGTTTAAAATTGTATTAATCACAGCTTGCAAACCTTGTCGTCTAGTAAGTGAGAGGTGTTGATCCAATTCAAACTCTTTTAGCCACGAGGAATTAATTTGATTTATTTCAACTTTAGATTTGGATTCATATACCAAAACAACCAAAGCCAAAAGCCCCTGCACTAATCTTGAATCAGCTTCAGTCTGAATATGCAGCAAATCATTTTGCCAAGTTAGAATTAACCAAACCCGTGACTGACAACCAGTAACGCTATTACGATTAACTTTCAAATTATCTTTTAATAGAGGCAATTTTTGACCTAACTCAAGAATAAATTCATATTTTTCTGACCAATTTTCTAACCTTTTAAGATATTGCAAATCTTGATTCATAGCCTAAATTCAGCTTTGAATTAACTATTTTGTCAATCTTGATTCCAAAAAATTCAAACTACCTGGAATAATGTTAAAAATCACTGGAGCAAAAAGTAAAATAAAACTAGCATTTAAATTCCAAAAAGAAGCAACAAACGAAACTACTGCAGCGACAATTGGCAAGAGAATGCGAATTCTAATCTTTTTCATAGTTAATTTATCAACTTCGTGTGTATCAATTTCCTTGGAAATATGAGCATAATGGTACATACTATACATACACAAGCCAATCATGACTATAGATGCAGCATAAAGCTGAATTGCACCTTGATTATAGCGATATTCACCAAGAAGATGAGACATGAAAGGTAATAAACTAACTAACATCAAAAACAAGACGTTAATCTCCATAAGCATACGATTGATATTCTTAGTAAAAATATGAAATAAATTGTGGTGTCCGATCCAATACATCGCTAAAATAGCAAAAGTAATAGAATAAGAAAAAAAAACTGGGGTAAGTTTGATTATCTCGGAGAATAATTTTTCTGAATTATTAAGAGCTTCAGGTGACAGCTTAGGTATTTTGAATTCGAGAACTAATATGGTCATAATGATGGCAAAGACACCATCTGATAAAGTTTCAATTCTATTTTTATTCATATTTTTATTAGTATTCATATTTATTCAACAATTATTTAAAGTATAGTTTACAGTTCGCTATTGGTCAAAAAATAATTAGCCAACAAAAAAATAACCCTAAAAAGAATTATTATAATTTTATTTATGCAAAATGATTAAGCTTGAACTTTGGCAACCATCGCTGCGAGTCTGGATTTGCGGCGGTTAGCTTTGTTCCTATGAATTACATTAGTCTTAACTGCTTTGTCCAAATTGGAAAAAACTTTGGAAAGAGTGGTTTGGTAAGCTGTAGGATTAGTAGCTAAACATTTGCGTAATTCTTTGAGGGAATTTTTGATTTTCCACTTTCTAGCAGTATTGATTTCTTTTCGACGAAGTGAAACTCTCATTGCTTTTTTGGCAGCTGCGGTATTTGGCATATTGTTATTAGATTCAATAAAAAAATACTGTAAATTCAGTACTTAGATTAAAAATTAGATTAGAGAAGGGATGAATTAATTCAAATTATTTTCAAAATGTAAATTTGGAGCGGGTACGGGGAATCGAACCCCGATCTCAACCATGGCAAGGTCGTATTCTACCACTAAATTATACCCGCTTGTAAATCAATTGATTTTTAATCAACTTAATGAGTAAAACAACTATTTCAAAACTTGTCAAGCTAATAATGCCACCAATATAACTGTTTTAGTTCAATACTCAAGTTCCAAAAGAACAAAATTAAAAACTTAAGTTAAAAAATTAAAATTAGAACTTCCAATACCTAAATTTATTTTCTGATTTGATCTGTCTATACCTTGGATTCTGCCAAATACAAACAAAAGAGTTCAAAAGCAATCGAAAGACAACCTGATAAGCTAAGAGACCAAATAAGCAATAAAATATAATCTTATAAAATAACGATAATTGCCAATTAGAAATCAAAATAAAACTATGCTGTATCAATGTGTTAGCAACGTTTAAGGTAAACAAGGCAAACCAACTTACAAGGCTAAAGAATAAATTAACTAAAGTGTAAATGCTATTACGACCAACAATGAAATTATAGAGTTGTGGTTTGGGTTGAAAAATAAAAAGTAAAACAACAGGAGCAAAAACTAATAACCACAATTGCCAATACATAGATACCAAAAGAAAAATAGGAATAGAAAACCAGCACATGACACTAATTAATGACCATAATCCTAACTTGGCTTGATTCCAAATTTTTATAAATATAGCTAAGAAAGTTATAAAAAATGCGAAGAAAGAAATTAAGAGAAAATTAAAATCCAAATAAGCAATATTAGGTAACCACTGACTTAGCAGTTGGTTTAATGGCAATATAGACGTAGGATTAGAGAATTCTACTAGTTGAAAGTTCTTAAGAATTTGCCAAGCCCCGTGATTAGGAATTGGCTGACTGTTGATTTGTCCTAGAATTAAACCAAAGATTACACTTGCCAAGCCGGAATATAATAATTGACTTCTAGCAACCAACCATACTAATTTTGGTTTTGGCAAAAAATTAATAATCAAAGCGAATATAACTATGACAACTCCTGCCAATATATCACTAAAAATATAACCAACTAAAACTGACCACAAAATACCAAACAAATTCAATCCAATTATCGATTTAACTTCAGGAATATAGTATTCTTGCAACAAAACTTTCAAACTAGATTTGGAATTATCCCAAGTTACAATTGGCTGTAACCAGCTATGAACCTGCCAATTAATTTGCATTTCTTGGAGTATTGACTCGAATAATAAAAGTTGATTGGATGAGACTGATATTAAGGCAAATATATTTTTGGAATTTGGTTTTAGAACAAAAAAATTAGATTGCAATTGCAAGACTTTTTGCTTGATTTGAAACTGGGTGTATAGAGCTTTTATTTCTCGCAGAATATTCAATTTACCTTTTTGCAAAATCCCCTTATACTCCAATTGTTTGTTTGTAAACTTGCTGGATTTGTTTAATTTGAATGCAATTTCGATTAATTCTTCAGGTGAATAATGACTTAAAGCTTGTTGTAATTTGCCACTTTCTTGACTTTGTTGCCAACTAAATTGATTGTCGAATCTATGAATTATCTTTGATAATACTTCTGTAATGTGAGTCAGATTTGGTTTGGTTTCATCATTATCAGGCTGAAAAGAAATTACGCTTTGCCATTTTCCACCGAGTAATTTGGGATTCAAAAACTCAAAGTCAACACCTAATTCTATACTCCGACTTAAAAAAGAAGTAATAAAATACTGATCTGGGTCAGTTAAGTGAATTAAAATTGCTGGGTTACGACTAATCATTATGTAAAATCGATTTAATTTCTTGTTGAGTAAGGTTAACTTCTAAATTTGGATCAAAAGGTAAAAAAAGTTGAGATTTTTCTTGTAATTGTAATGTTTCTTTAAGACTCTCCTCCAAAAGTAATTTGTCTTTTTCATAATTATCAACTTCATTTTGTATCTTAGATTGAATTAATTGTATTTCAGCTTCCAAATTCTTAATCTGTTCTTGCAATTGTTGGATTGAAAATTGTAACATAAGAAAATAATTTTGATTTAAAATATCTACTTTAACATGAAATTAACTAAAACATTTTTGCTATAGGCTTCACAATATATAGAAAACTGTAGTATTAAAACTTATTTTGGAATTAAAAATCAATCTTTTTGTAGTAAAGTAATTTTCATTTTTTATAAAACAACTTTTCAATAAGTAATAAAATATTATTTCAAAACTTTTTTAGAGTGAAAGTTAATCAAAGTTAGTGCAGTTGTGTATACAGAAAATGTAATTTGGAAACAGTATCCACCAACCACGTTCTAAAAAATAATTTTAGTATTGTAAGAATTATAAAATCTTTGAACTGATTCTAAAACCTCATTGGGTTTTTTAAATTTGGTTTACCTGTTCCAATATTCCAATTCGATCTGTAAAATTCAGAATTACCTCCTATATATTCACCTTTCATAAAAATTTGCGGTTTAGTAGGAAAATCTTGATCTCCATCTGGCTGCCAACCAAATTGCGTACAAAGATTGTGAAGTTGTTGATTGCTAAAATCGTAATTCACGCTATAAATAGAATATTCTGAAATGACTTTGGAATCAACCAATTGGTCAAAAAGTCTATATGAAGCACTGCAAAAAGGACAATTAGGCTTTACCAAAATAACGTATTGAGTGCTAATAATGTGTTTTAATTCTTGATCTGTAACCATAATATTAATTTAGTTTAGGTAATAAAAAAGATAATAAAAGTTTGTTAAAGTTATTATTTTGAATTTAGTCAATTGTATATGAATTGTAAGTTTTGAGATGAATACCAAATTTACTAAGAATCTAGTACATCTTGGAGTTGTTTTAATTTGGCTGGACTCAAACTAGGCATTCTAACTTTTAGAGTAATGAATTGATCACCTTTAATTTTGGGATTTCCAAGTTTTGGCATACCTTTCTCTTTAACTCTTAATTTGGCATCTGGAGTTGTGGATGCGGGAATTGTAACTTCTATCTCACCATAAACAGTCTGTACATCAGCTTTTTTACCAAGTAATAAATCCAAGTAATCAATCTCCAAAACAGAATTAATATCTAATCCGTCACGAGTCAAATGTTTGTGCTTTTTGAGTTCTATGGAAAGAAACAAATCTCCCGCTTCTGAACCTTGATAACCTGCTTGACCTTTGGCTTTGACTCTAATTCTCTGACCCACATCGATTCCAGCTGGAATATCAACTTCAATCGTTTCCACTTCTTGGGTAAAACCAGCACCTTTACAATTGGTACATTTGGTCTCAAAAATCTTACCTCTTCCAGAACAATTAGTACATTCCATTTCTTGTTGCATCACACCAAAAATTGTATTGAATCTTTGATAAACTTTACCCTTACCGTTGCAAACTGGACAATCTTTAGTCTTAGACTTTGGTTCAAAACCCAAACCTTTGCAGTGTTTGCAGATTGTGTTGTGTTTTAGGTCAAACTTTTTGGCAACTCCAAGTGCAATTTCCTCCAAAGTTAATTCAATGCTCATTTCTATATCAATTCCCTTAGATCGGCTACGACTAGATGGTTGTTGACGATTACCTGCAAAACCACCGCCAAAAAAACCATTCATAATATCGTCTAGATTAATATCCATTCCACCAAAATCAAAATCTCCAAAACCTTGAGGGCCTCCACTTGAATTGTTCTGACCAGCATCACCAAATCTATCATAATTAGATCTTTTTTGTGGATCAGAAAGTGTTTCGTAGGCATTGTTAATTTCTTTGAATTTGGACTCAAATTCTTTATTGCCGTGATTTTTGTCAGGATGATATTGGTGTGCTAATTTGCGATAAGCTTTTTTGATTTCATCTGGAGTTGCTGAATTTGTAACTCC
The DNA here is from genome assembly GCA_043764315.1 of bacterium. GTDB lineage: Bacteria > Patescibacteriota > JACMRA01 > JACMRA01 > JACMRA01 > JAYTWQ01. The sequence goes on from JAYUKQ010000071.1 coordinate 32,496, forward strand.
TAAAACGTCGTAATATTTGGACACAGATTGAATTATATTGAGGTTATAATAAATGGAATATTTAGAGAATATACGGAATAATAAGAAAATAATTTTTGTGATAAATAATTATCTTTATTCTGATAAAAAGTAAACATAAACTAGTATTCAAGGCTAATTTAGGTTAGCAATCTTGTCAATCTTTTGCCAAAAGTAGAGCTGGTTATGTTCATTTGAGTATTTATCAAAATTGTCATCTTGTATTTATTTATATGTAATTCAAACGTATACTTTACATTTTGAGTATAGAGTATTGTTGATAATATTGTTTAAAAAGTTGGTTCATTCTAAATCGTATTTCTTCTATCTCAAAATATAGACAATACTTTGGGAATTAAACCCTATAGTATACAAAATTGAGTAAAATATAAATTTGTTAAAGATGGTTTTTTTTTATTAAAAAAGATTTATCTATTCTTTTATCCATTTTGAAGAATATCCCTAATTGCAGCAGCAGTCTCAAAGTCTAAGCTATCAATAGCTAATTGTAACTTAGATTGCAATTCAGATTTGGATAAATTTAATTCAACTAGCTCTGATTCCTTGAGTTGTTTGAGCTGGTCAAAATTGTCATATGTTTGCTGACCCCTTTGAGTTACTTGAGTCTCATTACTTCTACCAGAGCGATTAAGTTGTTTGCTGCCTCGACCATTTTTGAATCTATTTTCAACTGTAATTGAGGCAAAAGGATCGTTGTCTGATTTGTCTAGTTCCTTAAAGCCATCGTGAGTCAACACAGCTCCAGCTTTGCCGTAATTCTCGTCGTTTTGAATATCAGCTCTGACGTCATCGGCAATTGTTTGAATCCCACGAGTCGTACTTGTAGGTGTTATTCCATGAGTCAAATTATAAGCAGCTTGTATTTCTCTACGCCTATTGGTCTCATCAATTGCTTCTCTCATAGAATCCGTGATTTTGTCAGCATACATAATAACTTGACCTTGATGGTGACGAGCAGCTCGACCTATAGTTTGGACTAGTGCCGATCTCGATCTCAAAAAACCTTCTTTATCAGCGTCAAAAATAGCCACAAGTGAAACTTCAGGAAGATCCAAACCTTCTCTCAAGAGATTGATTCCAATCAAAATATCGTATTTTCCACGACGCAAATCAGCAAGAATATCTAATCTATCAAGTGTTTCTACATCAGAGTGAATATAAGCCGACTTGAGGTTTAACTGTTTGAAATACAAATCTAATTCTTCAGCAAATTTTTTGGTTAAAGTTGTGATTAGTACACGTTGATTCAAAAGAGTTCTTTGCCTAACTTCTTCCAGAATATCTTCAACTTGGTTATCCACTGGTTTGAGTAATATTTCAGGATCAAGTAATCCAGTTGGTCTAATTATAGCTTCTACAATAAGAATCTCTCGATCTTGAGGCTTGCCAAAATTAGCTTGAGATTTGGTTAACTTTTTGGGTTTTTTGGTGACAGGCATTATGCTTTTTAGTGTTGATCACAAAGATTCTTTTGGTCAAATATTAGTTCAATGCTAATTATAATTTAAAGAGAATCGAATAATCTTAAGATTATGAAAGTAAAAAACCTCATAATTGGGTTGTTATAAAGATTTAGCTGATTGCCTAAGATTAAACAGTTCAGTTTCACTGAGGTTTGGAATTTGCCTTTTGACTAGATATAAACCATTTACTTCATCAACTAATTCAAAATTATAATCTTTAATCAGCAAGTTAGCAAAACCTTTATTGGTAAATGAAACTATAACCTTAGATTTACAATCTTCTTCAATTTGTTTCCAATCTTGAGCGAATCTTCTCTTGTTAATATCTTTTTGTTCTTGGGAGAGTTGCCTTCCGTCGTATATACGGTGTTGATCTAATCTAGCCGGTTCAAAATGCAATTCTACAAAATATCGTAGTTCAATTCCACCACCTTTAACCCAACTATAATTTCTTAAATCAATAAAATTAATCCAACTACCATTATCATAAAATTTGTCTTCAGTTTGTTCACATATTTCGAATTTTTTACTCATATATAGTTATCATGGTTTATTTGAATTATATTACCTACTAGCACTACAGTTGAATTGAGGGAGAGTGTTATCACCGTTAGTATCTGGCATAAAACCACCAACTTCATATTCTTGGTTGGGTTGAATTACCCTATTCCACTCTGCTACTGGTAACAATCTAACAGTCTTACCAATATTTTGGACTTGAAAATTCCAAGCATTAGAAAGTTTTTGATTCGGATTAAAACTAAAGTCTGTATTCCAATTCGTAATTGGATCGTTAGATTTATTTTTGACGATAAGTTTGGCTGTGTAACCTAGTGTCCAAACAGATTCACGTTTTAAGGTAAATTCTACTGAATTATGGTTACATACAGAATTGGAATCACTTAGGCTAGCGCTTTTTGAGAATCCTCCACTATTAATAACAATTTTGGATTGAGATGAAATAGTATTGGAAGATGATTTGGGGATATTTTTGGAAGATACAGTTTCGGAAGAAGAACTAGATGTTACTGAACTAGAATTACGAGAGGAAACTTGAGAGGGAGATTTACTTGAGAGAGAACTACTTGAGGAAGAACTACTTGAGGAAGACTTTGGGGTAAATGAAGAAGGTTTGGTGTAATTATCTGGAACCGGATTGTCCGAATAATAGTCTACTGCCCGAGTGAGGGATTCGATGTCTGTAGGTGGTTGAATAACTGCAACAACTCCGTCATTCCAACGATCTTGCACTAGATTCTTTTTTTGCCAGTCATAATTATAATTGAGATAATCACCTCCAGCACCGTGAGAATCGTTAAGAATTAGTTTTTTACCTGTCATTTGACTTATTGCTGAATAAGTTTTGCCGTCTATACCAGCATACACTGAACCATCTCCAGTTGGTGAGAATCTTTTGCCTACAAGTCCAGCGTAATCAAAATTTCTCATTCCAGCCGACCAATTTTTTAGATCGTCATTCCACGGTGAAACATCAAGAACCAAAGAGGCATTAGGCAAAATTTGACGAATTGTATCTGTCCAAGAATTCATCGCTCTGCTAGCTTCATCAAAGCTAATTCCACCTTTGTATTGGGAATCATAACTGTATTGATAAAAATCTGGTTCAATATGAAGTACAATTGGTTTGTTGGTTCCAAAAGTATTTTTTATTCCAAGGGCATATTGTCTATATTGCTGGGCAACTTTTTGGTAATTAGATCTAAGATAGTTAGCACCATTGCGACATAATGTTTTGTCTGGGCTAGCTCCAACATTACAATCTTGCAAACCCCAATCTTGTCTTGCTGATCCAGCTGCGATGTACATATTTACGTAAGGAACTTTGTAGGAGTTTTGAGATTCGTTGAATTTTTCCAAAAAATCGTAGACTACCTCTTGATTACCTGGCATCAACCAAGGACCAGAAACTAGGGGAATATTGTTGTTGATATCATGTTGTTCAACGGATACACCAAATGTAAATTTATTAAAGATAGCTGCTTTGGATGCACTCGGTGTAAGGGACGAATACAGAAAGAATGACGATAATGAAATTGACACTAAAACTAAAAAAGCTAATGTGGTAAGAAGTATATTTTTTTTCATAAATCAGTTTTTATTTGTAAAAAAATGAATATTGCTACTATATATTGGCTTAAAAAAAAGGATTAGTCAATATATGCTCCAAATCAATTTTTAATTGACAAGATATGTCGAGTTTTTAAACATTGTATAGTTAAAGTATGTTTTATGCTCTGCAAAACCTTTTACCTATCATATTTTTTGGTTATAGCACTAAGTCTCAATCTGCAAGTTTCAGCTGAATCTAATTTGGAATCAGTAACTCCTTGGATTAGTCAAATAAACTATGCCACTAATAGCAAAACAGCCAATTGTCAGGACTGCAATGGATATAACAAATGGGTAGAAATCTATAATCCAAGTTCAACAGCTTTGGATTTGACAGGGTATAAGACATCAACAGGACTTATAAACAATCAATCAATCAAAGGTTTGATCATTCCCGCAGGTGGAGTTGGCTACCTAGATTCTAATCTAAACAAACAAAATAATCTTAATGTAGATAACAAAACCAAAGCAACAGTGGGCGGAGTAGGTGCAGCAAATACAAAATACAAAATAGCTCTAATAGACCCAAATGGTAAAGTTGTCTCAAGTCGAGAGGGTCGAATTGATCAAAACCTAGATAGTCTAGCTTCAGTGATTTTTTGTAGTAAAGAAGACTCTGGTCAACTTTCTCAAACTAACTATCAAACTCTTTCTAACGGAACCCAGCTTAAAGCCAGCTTAAATCAAACACCAACTCAAAAAAAAGAATGTAAGCAAGAAACAACTTTACCTAATCCAATCGTGATAGTTACAAAACCTACTCCGATTAATAACATAAGAATCGACAATCAAGTTCAACTTAGAGTGGATAAAGAAGCTGTTAAAGAATTTGCTAACAAACCGATTCAAGAAATAGCCAACGTAAAAGTTATTGATACAAAACCTGCGTTGCAAACAGAAGTAAAACCAAATACGATTGATACAAAATTAGGATTACAAACTAATCCACAACCTCAATTAACCAATGAAATAGTTGTTAAAACAATAGCTACAACTAAACCAGAAAATATTTCGGACAAAAAACTAGAAACAAAACCAGATGTAGATTTGTTTGAACAAGTTAATTTGCAACCAGCGGAACCTGAAATTAAAAAAAGTGTAGAAGCTGAAGCTAGAAGTGAAATTAAACCAGTTCAAATATCACAGTCAAAAGATTCTGAAACTATCACTACAAAAACCAAAGAAGTAGAAACTGTAGAGTTATCTCAACCAGTAATTTTGACTAGTGCTCAAGTTAATCAACCAAAATTATCAGCAGAAGTTATTACTGAAAAAAATTCCAAAATAAGCGAATCAAAAACAACAGACCACACAGCAGCAGCAAAATCTCTAGCAGCTCAAGCTTTGACTCAACAAGTTAACGATACCAAAATTAACACTAACAATTCTAACCAGCCAATCATAGAAACAAATATCCAAAAAACTGAAACCAAAAACTTACCACTGACTCAAACAGCAACTCAAAATCAAACCCAATCAATTCCAAACATAAAAATTGATCTGAATAATAATCTCAACAGTCAGATTGCAGAAATGCAAATTCCAAATATCCAAAAGATTCAACTAACAACTCAACCCAAAAAAGTAGAACTAAAAATAGAATCACAAAAGCAAGTCCAGTCTGAAATCAAGCCAGAAATCAAATCCGAACTAAAACCAGCCGAAGATTGGATTCAGTTGTTGGAAGACTATATCAAACCAGTGGAAAAAGTAGAAATTCAAAAAACACCTCAAATAAACAAAATTTTGGAGATTAAAAAACTTACTCCAATTACATCTACAAATAATCAACCAACTCCAAAAATAGAACTAAACAACAACATACCTCAAATTAACTCAATCAAAACAGAAACACTAGTCGAGCCAACTTTTGATTATGCAAAAGAAATCGCGACTCTCAAAACTCCACAAAAAATAACCACAAATACTACAGTTGCATCTGAAGAAATACCAAAAGAACAAAGTAAATTCTTACCAATTCAAACTAACCTAGGAATATTAAGTCTATTAACTATTTTGGCTTATCTTATGAATCAATTTCAACGTTTTAGGTTAGGTACAGTGGTTAATTTATCCAAATCAATGACAACCTCAAAAAAATGATAATTGAAGTTAAACCAGGTTAAAGTTTTATTATCTAAGTTTTTTAATGGCTAATTGGAGTTTGTCTACAAAAAAATCAATATCTTCTCTTGTATTATAAGGAGCTAGCGAAACCCTCCAAGTCGAAAAAATATCCAAATGCTGGTGAAGTAAACCTGTACAATGTTGTCCGCTGCGAATAGCAATTCCATCAAAATCTAATTCCATACACAGATCCAAACTGTTAACATTATCTACATAACAAGTAAAAAGTGGAATTCTATCATTAAGATCAAAATTAAGATCAGACGTTCCAAGGATTGTAAGATCAGCTACACCCAAAAGCTTGAAATACAAATATTGTTTTAGATCGGATTCTATCTTTTGAATTTGAAGTATATTGGCAGTAAACCAATTCAATGCACAATCCAGACCAACTATAGAAGCAAAATTAGACGTTCCAGCCTCGAACCTCCACGGAGTTGGCTTATAACTATTACTTTCTAGTTCCACCTGATTAACCATTTCTCCGCCAACCTGATCATTGTTAAGCTGACCAAACAAATCATACTTACCGTACAAAACCCCTACACCAGTTGGAGCGTATATCTTGTGACCAGAAAAACAATAAAAATCAACATTTAACTCTTTTGTATCCACTTCGAGGTGAGAAATAGCTTGAGTTCCATCCACTATTACCATTGATTGATAGTTGTGGCACATTTGAGCAATCACATTAATTGGATTAACCATGCCCAAAACATTAGAAACATGATTAATACAAACCAAATTAACTTCAGCAATATTTTTCTTTAATTTAAGCTCAAGATCTTCCAAATCAACTCGACCACTTTGGTTAATTCCTACATATTCCAACTTACAACCAATCAAAGTTGCCAATCTCTGCCAAGGTAGAATATTAGAATGGTGTTCTGCCACAGAAATAATAATTTTACTATCTACAGTCAACCTCAAACTCGAATTAGTATCCAAAAAATTAAATAAAAAAGAATTAGCCAAAAGATTCAAAGAATTGGTTGATCCAGCTGTAAAAACAATTTCGTCATTCCTGCAACCCAAAAAATCAGCCACAGTCTGGCGAGCCTTTTCTATATCCAAAGAACATTGGTTAGCCAAAAAGTGAACACCGTGATTGGAAGCATTTTTTTGGGAATAAAAATTAGTTTGTGAATCTATAACCACTTGAGGTTTTTGAGTTGTAGCAGCAGAATCAAGATATACCAAAGGCTTTGCATTAATCTCTCGGTCAAAAATAGGAAATTGCTGGCGAAGGTTACTGTAAAGGTTCATATCAACCAATCTTGAAGGATAAATTTTGTTTTGACAAAGGCTATATTTTGTTTAAGACTTACTATTATGTCTACATTTAGTATTTCAAAGAATCAAATTCAACCAAAAATTTCTCTCTGTAATCAAATTTGCTCCAAAAAAGATCCAGTTGAAGTCTATACTCACGTTAAAGTTGAGATACAGTCAGGGATTTTGTTTTTGTCAGCTCTTAATTCAAGCCTTTTTTATCAAACTTCTTTGACACTTCAGACTTCCACTTCAGATTGTGTTTTTGCAATCAAAACTGATATGCTAAGTAGTGCAATTGATCTAATTGACGCCGATGATATGAATTTTCAATTTGATGAAGCCAAACAAACCCTTATTATCAAAGGCAAAAAAGCCAAGCACACATTAAGAACCAATAATAATCTTAGTAACGATTTTGTAAGTCCCAATCCTAGTGAAGAAGCCAAGCAAGCTGAACTTAATATCAACTGTGATCAACTAAAAGTAGCAGTTCAAGCCGCAATGATTTCTGTTGGTAATCCCAAAAATACCTACCAACCAGAGTTTTGTAATGTGTGTTTTTCGACTAATAATCAAGCTAATAATTTGGCAGTGGTTTCTACAGATAGATTCAGAATCACGCGAGTTGTACCAGAATTTACCAGTTTAACTTTTAACAAATCCAATAGTAACTATAAGGAAGGTCAAATGAATTTTTTGTTACCTCCAAAGAGTCTAAAACTAGCCTTGAGTGCAATTGAAGATAATACAGAAGCCAAAATTGAATTTGAAAATGATTTTGTATGGATCAAATCTGGTTCAACTACTTTAACTCTAAGTTATGGACAAGGTAATTTTCCTGATTATAATCGTATTATTCCCGAGTCTTTCTCATGTAATTTTTTGATTCAACCCAAAGAGTTTGTTTCAGCTCTAAGGCAAGTATCATTAATTGGCAACTTAGACACCATCAACAAGAAGGTTAAGATGCAAGTTAATCCCAACAACATGGAAATCAAACTAGTTTCAGACAGTACCAACGGAGAATCCAGCGAAGCCATCGTTAATCTTGTTGGCTACAATGGAATTATGGAAAATTGGGATCAGTCATTTAACGCTGGTTATCTCATTGACTACTTAAGCGCTACTAATCATGAGGAAATAATGTGGGAAGCTAACCCAGGTAAACCTTCAATCCTCTCTCCAAAAGATCACAAAAACTATGAGTTATACTTGGTTTCTGGACTAAAGTCATAGTAAATTAAAATACAAACTAACCTCAACATGGAAACAAAAACCACTTGGCAAAAACAACTATTCAAATCAAATCAATTACTTCACTGGTTAGAAATTCCATTAGTTTATATATCCTTAGTTTGGTTCGTGTATTTTGGAATAACTCTAGAAAACATTTGTATTACAGGAGTTTGTCGATCTCACCCACTAATTCAAGGTAACCTGTACAATACTGCAATTGCTTATATAATACCAGTCTTGGCTTCTGTAGGGATACTTAGATTAGCCATTAACTATAGCATAACTAGTAGTGACAATCGCAAGAGTCAATCATTTTATTTGGGTTTACTTTTTTTGGTAGCAAGTTATATTAATTTGGCTATTTTTTCTAAAGAGTTTATTTTTTTCAATAATAAAAATGAGGTTCAAGTAGATTCAATTTATCTATTGTACGAACTTGGGTTTTTGTCATTGGCTTCAATAATATTACTTAGAGACAAAAAAGTTTGGGATCTTTTGACTTTTTTCGGTAAAATACGATTGTTCTATTATCTATTTGCAGTCGTTATTATGATAATCAATTTGAATTTGGGTGTGTTAATATTTTTTATTTTGACACCAGTTATGTTGTACATAGATAGATTCAAAGATGCACACACTAGCTGGGATAATTAATATTTCAAAAAATAATACTTCAAAAAACTTACCTACAAAAACTAGTAGTATCAACTTTTTTGGTATCACTTTGAGTGGTTAGGCAATTAATCCATTTTTGCCAAATATCAACACTTGAATCAAATTTGTCTTGATTCACTAGCTGACCTTGATCAAAAGCAGTAAAGTCCATTACTTCTTCTCCATTTTGGCGATAATTAGATTTCTTGATAATTTTATCTTTGTATAAATCTAAAGATTCGTATGTATTTTGATTTTTTAAACTAGTGACATGTTGTTGCAAATTTTCTGCGTAGACTTTAAGCTTGAGACTGGTTTTTTGAATCTTAAAATTCTCCAGCGCATAAAAACAATTAAACAAAACTAAAAGAACTATAAAGGCGTGTAATGTGAATTGAAAATTAGATTTCAACCATAACTTTTGGTACATATATACTTCATATTGCTTTTTAATTAAGTATCTTGTCAAATTAAATTTGTCGCTAAAAATTATTGACAATCATATTTTTCTCCTTCAGCATGTACATAGTATGTCTAAAATATTTATTGCTTATTCTAGTATCGGTGGTAATACCGAACTGACAGTTCAAAAACTTGTAGAACTAATCAAAGATAGATCTGAAGTCACTTTGAAAAGAGTTGATATTGCAAATGCGGAGGATATAAATAACGCTGACTGTGTGGTTTTGGCAAGTCCAACTTACGGACAAGGTAGTTTAGAAGTTCATTTTGAAACTTACCTCAAACTAATCAAAAGCTTGATTAAAGACAAAAAATTTGCAGTTATTGGGCTCGGTGACAGTAAATACTATCCAGAGTACCTAACTGAATCAGGTGTAATACTTGAAGAATTCATCAAACAAAATGGTGGACACATAGTTCAACCAGCTCTTAGAATCGGTATGCCGCCAATCAAATTCATCGACAAATTAGTTCCAAGATGGGCTGAAAACCTGCTAACAAAAATATAACATGGAAAACATATCTCAACCAAAACAGCCACTACCCAGATCCAAAACAAGTAATCTTAATACTAAAAAAAAACCCGCTCCAAAAGCTGTAGAAAAAGAAGTTATAACCCAAACTGTTTCAAACCTTCCAATTAAAAAGTTAAATAATTACGCATTTATCGATTGTCAAAATCTATGGACTAACAAAGACAAATCATGGCACCTCGATTGGTCAAAATTCAGAACTTATTTACTTAATGATTGCCAAGTACAAAGAGCCTATCTATTCATAGGTTTTGTCAGCGGTTATCAAAAAATGTATCAACAGATGCAAGAGGCTGGATTCATACTCATATTCAAACCAATCCAAGAAAATAACGGACGAATTAGCTGTAACATTGATACCGAAATGGTTCTACAAACAATGATTCAATATAATAATTTTGATAAAGGTGTGATTATATCTGGCGATGGAGACTTTACTTGCTTAGTTGATCATCTACGAATTCATGACAAACTAGAAATGCTTATTTTGCCAGATCACAGCTATTCATTATCTCTCGAAAAATGCTCTCGAGAAAGACACGTTTTTATATCTGAACTCAAAAACCGAATTAGTAAAGATAATATTTCACCAACGAGTCATGAAGATCTTAGCTTAATGCCAATGATAATTTCTGAATAGTAAAATTCCCAAACAAACAACACTAAAATTTTAACTCTTGACATTTAACCTTATTTAACCTCTCTTTTGTATTATGTCTAATCTAAACAATCTACTATCTAAAGCTGATAATTATCTCAAATTTGAATCCAAAAATAAACACACCTGGTGCAGCGGTTGTGGTAACTACGGTATTATTGCCGCTATGAAAAGAGCCTTGACCCTACAAGATCTACAACCTCACCAAGTCCAAATGTGTTACGATGTTGGTTGTAATGGTAATGAATCTGACAAGTTCAACGCTAATACAATTCATGGCTTACACGGTCGTGTACTACCACTAGCTACAGGTTGCCACTTAGCCAATCCAAAACTCAAAGTGATTGCTCAAGCTGGTGATGGTTCAACACTATCTGAAGGGATTAATCATTTGGTTCATGCTGTAAGATGTAATTACAATTTTACTTTTGTACTTCACAATAACTCTATCTACGGCTTAACTATAGGACAAGCCTCTTCTACCACCAGAGAAAAACAAAAAGCCCCAGGAACACCCAACGAAACAGTAATTCCAACATTGAATATTTTGGATTTTATTTTGTCTTTGAAGCCAACTTTTGTGGCACGATCTTTTTCTAGTAATGTCGATCATCTGTCAGAAATGATCCAAGCTGGACTTAATCATGAAGGTTTTTCGTTCATTGAAGTTATGCAAGCTTGTCCGACTTTTAACAAAGCTACACCACAAGAATGGTACTGGGACAAATTACTTGACGTTGCAACCCTTCCCGACTATGACAAGACCGACATCTGGCAAGCTCGCCGAATTGTTCAAAACACTGAAGATGAACTAGCTGTTGGAATTATCTACCACAGCCCACGACCAACCTTTGAATCACTCCAGACCAATCGCCAAAGTTACACAACAACCTTAGTTGAAGAAACCAAAGAATTTGACATAAGCCCACTTCTAAAGCAATTCCAGTTAGCCTAAAAAAAGTAAGGTAAAACAGAGAAATTAAAGAATTAAAAATTACCTTAGAAAACTAGGGTTTATTTTTTTGGTTAAGAATTGTTATTTCTTCCATAGTCTGGAATGTAAATTAGTTTTGAACTGTCATTAGTAAAATGGATATAGGTACAAATTCAAAATCTATCTCAATCCTTGCAGTTTAATCAAATTCCAAAAGAGACACAAAACCGTCAGTGGACCGACTCCTCCAGGACTTGGACAGAGATAAACAGATTCATCCAAATTCTCAATATCCACATCACCAACTAAAACTCCATTACTATTACTAGTTGCAACGTCAATTACAATACAATTTGTTTTGAGCCAATTGCTTGTAACTAACTTTGGAACACCTGCACCGCTAAGTACAATGTCAGCCAACTTAACTAATTCAGCTGGATTTGGAGTTTCTTTGTTGATAGTCAAAATAGTTGCTCCTCGATCAAGTAAATAACGAATCAAAGGTTTACCAACCAACACTCCCTGCCCGATTACAGCCACTTTGAAACCACTCAAATCTAGCTGATAATTCAAAATTAACTCAACAGAACTCAAATCATCTTTGAGCAAATTCTTATCTTTCATCATCAGCTTTAGAACTAGATCCACAGCTTGTACTGTCGGTGGCAAAAATCCTTCCTGCCAAAGCTTTTCAAGCTGATCACCAAGCATATCTACATCACACTTATACGGTACACTTCTCATCATTGACCAAAAATTATCGGGAATTGGCAGTTGAAAAATCAAACCTTGATTGGAGTCAAAAATAGTATTCAAACTAAGCTTAGGCAAAATAAACTCTTCTTCAAAGTGCAAATGATTAACTTCCAAACCAAGATTCAAACCAATTTTTTTCTTCAAGTTAACGTAACGAGTGGAAGATAGATTATTACCAATTTGGACAATGTTTAGCACTGGTAACTTTGATAATTTGGGAATCTCACTTTGTAAAAAAGCTAGCAATTCAGTTTTTAATTTTTGATTCTGGAATAACATACACGATTCATTATATTTTTGATTTTAGCTTTTTATCCACCATTTTGTCCATTACTCGTAGTAGATATTCTTGAAAATCGATATTCTCGGAATAATTATTCAGTAGCTGCATGTGCGATTCCACACCCGAATACATTTTTTCATCCAAAAGCTTTTTGAAAGTTAATTTGCGGTTGTGTTTGTCAGCATCTTGCAAAGATTCTTTTTTGGTAGGGTCGCTCGCTATTTCATTGGTGATATTGAGTAAAATCTGCTTGACTTTGTCTTCGTCGCTAAAATCAGTCCCAAATCTAGTGTTAAAATCACTCACAATATTTGCTAGTATATCTTTTTCACTTTCAGATTTTTGCCCTGTAGAAGAGCTTGGAACTGGATTGAGTTCGTCTGATTCTGATAGGCTAATACGAGCGTTAGAGGTGATCTTTTGGTTGCGATACGAGTCAAAATCCACTGACTCTAGAACATCTTGACTAAGAGTGTCTTCCTTGGTTCCTTCTCCAATAACCTTCTTACTCAACACTTTCAAGAATTGGTGTAATTCCTCAAAAATTGGCTCGTCAAAAGTGATAATTTGGGATATAAAAGCATAAAACTTGGTGAATAACTTGGCTTTGTTTTTGAATTCGTCGATTTGATCGAGTGGGAGTTTTTTGAGATTTTCAACAACTGTGTCCATCAAAGCGTGCAATTTTTGTGTTTCTATTCCACTTAATAAGTCTGTTGCAAACTTATGTACCACTAACTCTGTATAGACTCCAAAATTATCCAGTTGATCCTTGAGATCGTGTAGCCTATTGGGATCGCTTCCAGCTGATAAAACAGTGGTTTGATAGTATGGTTCAAAAGCAGTTTTGATATCATCCTCGGTGTTGTAGAAATCTAATACAAAGGTACTTTCTTTGTCCTTGTGAACACGATTGAGCCTTGACAAGGTCTGAACTGCACCCACACCTCCTAGCTTTTTGTCTACATACATAGTCTGCAAAAGTGGCTGGTCAAAACCTGTCTGATACTTGTTAGCACAGACCAAAAACTGATAATTACCACTCTCAAATTGATCAGGAATTTTGGAGGAAGAGAATTGGTTGAGCTTGGATTCGTTCCAGTCCGTTCCGTCTAAACTAACATCCCCACTAAAAGCCGTGATCACATGTAACGGATAGTCATTTTCTCGAATGATTTTATTAAAGGCAAAATGGTATTTGACCGCGTTAAGGCGACTGCCACAGACAACCATAGCTTTGGCCCGTCCACCCACCAGACCCTTGAGATAGACCTGGGAGTAAAAATGACTAAGCATCGTTTGGGCTTTGGTCTCGATAGTGTGACTATTACTCTCCACGAATTTTTTCATCTGACTGTTGGCTTTTTTTTTGTCGTATTGGGTGTCATTATTATCCACCACACTTAAGGCATAGTAACTATTGTAAGTAGTGTAATTACTAAGTACATCCAAGATAAAACCTTCCTCAATAGCTTGTTTCATCGTATAACTGTCAAAAGCCACAAACTTCCCGTCATCTATTCTTGTGCCAAAAAGCTCCAAGGTTTTGTTCTTGGGGGTAGCCGTAAAAGCAAAGTAACTAGCATTGGCAAGCATCCTACGACTCTGCAAGGTTTCCAAAACTAATTCTTCGGTGGTGATTTCATCTTCAAACAACTCCCCATCCAAAAGCTCGGATTTGATTGTCCTATTCATCTTGGAGATAGTTTCACCGCTGGTGCTAGAATGAGCTTCGTCAATAATTATTGCAAACTTTTTGGAACCAAGCTCAGTTTTAATACCTTGTTTTTCAAGTTCTTCTATGATATCAATTACTACTGGGAATTTTTGGATGGTGGTGATAATGATTCGTTTACCATCTTCCAGAGCTTGTTTGAGCTGCTTGCTACCGTCGGTGATAGTTTCTACCAGTCCATTAGTATGTTCAAATCCCATAATATTATCCCTCAATTGTCGATCCAAAACCTGTCGATCTGTAATGATCAGAACACTATCAAAAATGTTAGTAGCTCCATCATCTAGGAACAATTTGGCGAGTTGATGTGCCAACCAAGCGATACTGTTGCTCTTGCCAGAACCTGCACTGTGTTGAATCAAAAACTTTTGTCCTGTGCCTTTGGTTTTGGATTCTAGTAGCAACTTATTGACGACTTGAAGTTGATGATAACGTGGGAATATCAACTTACGAACAACTTTATCTTTTTTGGTCTCAACTAACAATTGTACAAAATCACTTATCAACTTACTCAAACTTTGCTTGGTCAAAATTTCTTTCCATAGATAATCTGTCCTGATACCATCGACTGTCGGTGGATTACCCGCTCCACCATTATGACCTTTGTTAAACGGCAAAAACCAAGTCTTGTCATCCTCTAGCCGTGTAGTCATATACACCTGCTCGGTATCTACTGCAAAATGTACCAAACACCTCTCAAACTTAAACAGCTCTTCACGGCTGCTGCGATCGTGCTTGTATTGATTAATTGCATCTTTGACATTTTGCCCTGTGAGTAGATTCTTGAGTTCTAGCGTTGCGATAGGAAGTCCGTTAACCAAGATTACCATATCCAGTGAGTTCTTGTGCTTGTCACTATAATACACCTGCCGAGCTACTACAAAACTATTACAATTCCACAATTTTTCTAACTCTGGATTAAAATTACTATTGGGTACAAAATACATTATGCGAAGACTACAATTACGATCTTTGACACCTTTGCGAAGGACATGCAAAACTCCTTTTTCTCGAATTTCTTTTTGGAGTCGTTCCAAGAATCGCTTTTGATAATCGCTACCATAATTAGCTTTTAACTTCTCCATTTCTAGTTGTTGGCTGGATTCCAAGAACTCAAACAGTGCCACGGTATCAATAACCTCTTTGCGGTCGTAATGCCCAGAATGCTCTCCAGAGTAGTACTTTTGGTCAAAGCCATTGTTATCAGTTAGGTAATTGGTGATTAGCTCCTCAAAGCCGATTTCGCGAGTGTTAGTTGTTGGCATAAATTGTAGATATATAAAATTAATTTGTTGTTATGGGTTTAATTTGATTATTCCCCTCGTGAGGGGTGGCAGCAAAGCTGACGGGGTGTTCTTTTTTGGATTTCAAATGATTATACAAATTCCCCATAACAATATCCATTGCTTTTTTAATCTCAATATCACTATAATGCAAAACCTCCAAACCGTGACCAATCAAATATTCTTCTCGCTTTACATCATATTCACCTTTGAAGTTGTGACTCTCACCATCGATCTCAACCACAATTCCAAGCTCAGGACAGAAGAAATCTACAATATAATTACCAATTATTTTTTGCCTCTCAAAATCCAGTCCTAATAGTTGTTTGTTTTTAATTTTATTCCAAAACAGTACTTCTGATAATACTCCTGCCTTTCTATGCTCTTTAGCATTTTCTTTGAGTTTTGGATTATATGGAAGGTTTTGATGTTTGGAATATTTAGCTTTGGTTGGAATGCCAAACACCCCGTCAGTCTGCGACTGCCACCCCTCAAGAGGGGAATTCTCTTCAATATCTTTCTCGGCAAAGGGATTTTCGTCGTTGATTAATTCAATTCCCATATCATCTCGAAAATCAAAGGTAACTCGTTGTTTGAGATCCTCACCAACCTCCAAAGTCCTTTCAAAGTTGTTTTGGGCTAGGAGACTATTTTGGTATAAGCCTCGCTTGATTTGGTCTGTGAGATCGTATTTTGACCAGCCGTTACTAATTGATTTTTTGATGTAGAATTCAGCCTCAAGCGGGTCTTTGCACTTGTCCAAAATTATTTTATTATTACTCCAGCTAATTTGGGCTACCAGTGGATGCCCGATTGTATTGTTGCAATAAGTCTCATAAAACTGTCGCATATATTTGATTTCCCTAAATGAAAAACCGCCAACTCCAGCAAACTCTACTTGCAAATCTTTGGATAGATTCTCAACAACTTTGGAACCCCAATTGGCATTTGTGGCTTTCTCACTGATAATTTTACCAAGATCCCAAGCCATCATCACTTTCTCGCTACTAAAGGCCTTGAGCACATTGTATTGAGCTTGTTTGACCCTAAGGACTAAGGCATCGAGTGTTGATTTGTATTCTTGTGGTATTAGATTAGACATATTCATTTAATATCGTTAGTGCGTAAGTTTTCTAGAAAGCTGCCTTCGTAGTACAGATACTGAAGACAGTTGACGTAGGTACTTACTTTAAAGCCTTTTTGTGTCAATCCAACGATAAGCGAAGTTGCTTGGTTGACAGATCCAACGTTCGTAAAAATCATTTTATCATTGTAGAAAACATCGCAACAACAACTTTTAGTTTTACTTTTTTTGGACTTTCCAATGCACAAATCTTCCTTAATTTTTATCAAATACTCTGAATAGTTTAATTCGTATCCACCTCTTGAGAATTGTAAAACTGAGTTAGCTCTTATGGTAAAGTAGTCTCCACCACTTTCTTCTAGCTTAGGTTTTATTTTAGAGTTAAAATCAATAGGTTTGTCTATTTGATGTACACTCAAAAAACTCTCTGGATCAATTTGATTTACAGAAATTATCTGAAAGGGAGCAATTTGGTATAGTTCAAGCTCAGGATAAGTATAGAATTTGTCTCCTATTTTTATAATTTGTATCGGTTGTGTAGACATATTTTGTTAGTGATTTAGATTAGTATCTTCCCAGTAACGGCATTGTAAATCAGAGACTTTTTGTACTCCAAGATCAACTCAATCTCACGCTGAATCTTGCCGATTGTGTCATCAATAATAGCATTTTGGGTATCTAGGTAAGCTACGATTTGTTGTTGAGTTGATAAACTAGGTATTAAAATTTTAAATTCCCCTATAACTTGCAAATTCAAACCATCTCGTAATCCATCTCCAGCAATTCCTCTAAGTTCTCTGTATGCAGAATCAAGTAAAAAATATAGGTATTTATTATTTAATAAGTTATTTGGTTTTATTACACCTAATGATTGATTGCAAGTTGTTTTTATGTTCACAAGTGCAACAGTGCCTTTGGTTTTTCCCTGCCCAGCCAAAGCAATTACCAACGAACCAGATTCTATCCACTTTGCAGAAGAATTATTTAAACCTAACTCGGTTATATGATCTGTTGCGTAATTAATTATACCTTGATTTACTTCACCAGAGGCTAGCCAAGGAATTGTTCCATTTGTCCAGTATTCAGGCTTATCCTTTGATGGTGTACCCCCAGAATAAATATTTGAAAATCTTTTGAGATATGTGCAAACCCAATCGCTGGGAATATCGCCGAGCCACTCTACTCCAGAGGGTTTTAATACCCCGTCAGCTCCGCTGCCACCCCTTTGGAAATACCCCGTCAGTCTACGACTGCCACCCCTTTGGAAAAGGGGAATGGTAGTTTTGCCAGTGACGGCGTTGTAGATCAGAGACTTTTTTTGTTCCTGTAGAAGGCTGATAATCTTGGTTTTGTCCG